>JAVEWB010000057.1:0-9712 GCA_034004765.1 Anaerolineae bacterium | reverse complement strand
TGAGCCCCTTGCCACCCGCCGGTTTCACCTGTCAGGAGGGCAAACTTCAGCGAAGGTGTCGCATCCATAAGCTGAGCCGCCAGCTCCGCCTGGTGACTGTGGGTGATCAACGCCATCGCCGTACAGTCTGCCGCGATGCTCGCCAGTTTGTCGGGCTTCGTAGCGTAATCCACCACCGAAAAGATAGCCCCTGCCTTGAGAGCCGCAAAGGCACTCACCACAGCCTCGACACTGTTGAGCAGGTAAATAAGGATGCGATCACCCCGGCGCACCCCATGGTCGGACAAAGCGTTTGCCAGGCGCTGCGCCATTTCGTCAATCTGCACGTACGTCAGGCGACGGCCATCGCAAATCAAGGCGACCTTTTCAGGATGCACCTCAAGGTTGTCTTCCAGAATCTCTTGAACCAGCCGGATTGTCCTCGTTCGCACGGGCCCCTCCTTATCTTTCACCCCCCCTACATCCTAATGCACCGCGTCTGGCGTTCTACTCTCGATATAAGCGGCCAGATGATTGATCGTATCGAAATGGTCCGGCGAGATGTCTTCATCGGGAACCTCAAGACCAAAGGTCTCCTGGATGAAGAAAACCATTTCCAACATGCCGATGGAATCGATAATCTTTTGCTCAAGCAGCAACGTGTTATCGGTCAACTGCGTCCCCTTATGATTTGAGGGCAGTCGCTCTTCCAGGTAGTGGCGAATTTTGTCTGCAACTCCCATAAATAATCGTGATTCCTCCCAACATTAAAAGTTTTATTTACGGTCTAAAGCTCAAAGCAATTCGCTTAGCGCCTTACTACACCTGAAGTCCGGGCAGCTTCATAAGCATCACCGCCATAAATATCATTGATCACAATGACCGGAAAATCCTCGACCAGGAATTCATGGATAGCTTCTGTTCCCAGGTCGGCATAGGCCACAACGCGGCTGGATTTTATACACAGCGCAAGCAAAGCCGCCGCGCCGCCAATCGCCGCCAGATAGACCGCCCTGTGCATAACCAGGCTACGCTTCACCTCAGCCGAACGGTATCCTTTGCCGATAAGGCCCTTGACCCCTCGTTCCAACAGTGGAATCGTATAAGGATCCATACGGCCGCTGGTCGTAGGGCCTGCCGGCCCGATGACATGCCCCGGCTTCGCCGGAACAGGCCCCACGTAATAGATCACCTGCCCCTGAAGCGACACAGGGAGCGCTTCGCCCCGCTGCAGCGCTTCGACCATGCGTTTATGCGCCGCATCCCGCGCCCCGTACATGAGTCCGGTAAGAGCAATCATCTCACCAGCCCGCAGGGAGATCACGGCCTCGTCGTCAAAAGGAACCTGCACCACACGTCTCTCCATCGACACCTCCACCCTATAAGACAATCGTCGCCCGCCGCGGAGCAGAGCAGTTAAAGTTCACCGCCACAGGCAAAGCGGCAATGTGTGTGGGATAGCTCTCGATATGCACCGCCAGAGCCGTAAAGCGGCCGCCAAGCCCCTGGGGGCCAATCCCCAAATCATTGATCGTCGACAGGAGTTCTGCCTCCAGCTCAGCCAGGTGCGGCAGCGGATTAAGCTGGCCGATGGGGCGCATCAAGGCCTTCTTGGCTAATAGTGCCACCCCATCGAAGGAACTCCCTACCCCCACCCCCACAATAAGCGGCGGGCAGGCATTCGGGCCTGCTGCGGCAACCGTGTCGATCACAAACTTCTTGACCCCTTCCACACCGGCAGCCGGGGTGAGCATCCGCAAAGCGCTCATCATCTCTGCGCCAAATCCCTTCATGAGCACAGTCATGCGGACCTGGTCGCCGGGGACAAGCTCATAGTGGATAATCGGGGGCGTATTATCACCGGTATTCTTACGCAGCAAGGGGTCGCTCACCACGGATTTTCGAAGCCCCTGATAGGCCTGGCGTACCGCATCTTGCGCGGCTTGGCTGACGTCTCCCCCTATAAAATGGACCTCCTGTCCTACCGCCAGGTGCACGATCACCATGCCGGTATCCTGACAGGTAGGGATAGCTTCACTTTCGGCATAGCGGGCATTGTCCACCAACGTGGTCAGAATAGAGCGCCCTAACTCCGATACCTCGTGGTCCCGTGCATGGACCAACGCCACCAGATAATCCGGGGGAAGTCGATACACAGCCTCCGTCAACAAAGTCTCCAATGCTTCTTGAATTGCTAAAACGGGTATTTCTCTCATCATCACAGCCTCACCTGAACAATGGAGTTCATCGGTCCCTAAAACAGCTTGCGGTAGAGCGCATACCCCACCTTACTCAACCGCAGCAAAAGCGGGGAATGCGCACAGACATTGCGGCCATAACAGACCAGGTCACCACCAAACTTGGCCTTGAAATCGCGCACACCATATTCCTCATCGGGCTTCCCTGCACCTCCGAAATCGTAAACCCGGTACCCATGAGTCGCAGCCCATTCCAGCACTTTCCAGGTCAGCAGTTCATTGGGATTATAGGAACCATAGGTACGATCGGTCCCTCCATACCAGCCATAGGCGATATCTTTATAGAATAAATCGAGAGAGATCGCCGCACAGATACCCTCAACTCGGGCAATCATACACGTCATCATCCCCTTAGGTACCAAAATGTCAAAAGCAGCCTCGAACAAAGAGCGATCTGCCAGCGGCACATGGGCAGTTTCGTAAGTCTTGCGCAGCGTTTCATAACAAGCCAAGAGTTGACCACGATCGGCGACCTCCTCAATGATAACCTCGCCTTTACGGATAGCTCCTCTGATGTTCTTACGCGTGTGTCGCGCGAGTCCGGCCATAATCTCATCGACAGGCTTGTCCAAATCGATCAAATAATCCAGATGCTCCTCATAGCCAAAGCCCGCAGCGCTCAGAACAGGCTGCACCGTACTCAGATCGGACAGATTGCGCAACTCCGTAAACAGTGCTTCACGCCGGGCAGCTTTGGCATACTCACGCAGCAGCAACGTCAGGGCGTCTTCTCCTCTGGAGCTAAGTTCGTACAGCACACTGCCATACACCACCGCACGGGTCGTCAGCCGCCGCAGCAAGCCGTCCCACAGCGTCACCTGCACCGGCAACAGCAACGCCAGTACCTGGTCGGCTTCAACCACGGCCCATAAAGTAGGATGGTGTCCCTTCGCACGGGAAAAGACCCGGAACATCTCCGGCGTGTGGAAGACCTGCCCTTGAGGGTGATGCTCCACAAAAGCATGCCATACGTCCGGGTCCAACTGGCGGACAATCTGCATAATAGGGTTCACTCCTTCAATAATGAACGCAAACTCAAGAATGCAGCCCCGCTACTAGAGCAGCATACTCGGCACTTATCTTCTTCCAGTTATAGCGTTCGTTAAAAACAGCACACCCTGCTTTTAGCTCTGTCATGCGCTGGGGTGACGTATAGAGCAGACGAATACAACGTGCCAGGCCATCAGCATCACCGGGGAGAAAAAATTCAGCCATCGTGTCACTGAAATATCTCTCCATGGCCGTCGTACGCGACGCGATTGAGGGGAGTCCCATTGCCGCATACTCCATTAACTTCGTCGGCAGCAGTCCATCGGTAAAGACGTCATTCCGATAGGGTACTACTCCCAGATCGGCTGCCCGTATGATCTCCGGCAATTCTTCAGCAGGGCGCAGCTCATCATAAATGGCCACGTGATCCTGGAGTCCCAGTGTTTCGGTCATCTTGATCAGGTCAGGGATAGCATCCCCGTCTCCCAAAATCGTCAGATGAATCCCCGGGATCTCATCCTTCACGACATTGACCGCTTGAATCGCCAAATCCAGGCCATAGCGGTACACGACAGAGCCGTGATAGATCATGCGGAAAGATTGATCCATGCGCGGACGATCTCTCGCGGGTCCGGGCGTGAAAATCCTCTCGTCGGCGACATTCATAACAACGCTGCACTTGTTAGCAGGCACGCCCCGTTGAATCAAAGCCTGCCGCCAATGTTCACTTACGGTGATCACATGGTCGGCAAATTTGCAGGCCTGGCGCTCCTGCCAGCGCACGAGAGCGGACAACCAACCACCCTTACTCACGCCGAACCGCCCCACGTAGAACTCGGGCATGAGGTCATGCAAATCCAAGATGACAGGAACCCCGTTCAATTTGGGCAAAAGCGTGCAAAAGACCAAGAAATCGGGGAGATTATGCACCTGAATACTGCTATACGCATGTTTCCAATGGAGGCGTGTCACAGCAATCGCGGCCAGGATGAAGAACTGCAGATAGTTCAAGAACTGCTTGAACAGCGAACTCTTCTTGATCCGCAAAGGCAGGCGATGAATCGAAACGCCTTGATGGACAGCTTCAGGACTCTCGTCACGGCCGCGCAGGCAAAGCACATCGACTTCGTACCCGTGAGCCACCAGGGCTTCCGCCTCCCGCTGAACACGGGTTTCACCCAGCGGATAATAAGCCAGAACAACCATACAATGCCATTTAGTTTGACTTTTCATTCGTGCCATCGATCGCGTCCTTCAATCAGTGTAAGCTTCTAAAGATGCAGCTATCTGCACCGTCAGTCCTTTTAGGGCGAAGAAAAAAAGTACGCCAGCGCTTCGAGCAATCGATCATCGATCAGACGTTCATCAAAAATCGCCGTGCTTCTAAATCCATGTTCCGCGCAAAGATCAAGCTGTTTACGGAGCTGTTCCGGAGTTTTTAGCTGCAGGCTGGCAGAATCGGCAAAAACAGACAGCCCTGGTACGATACGGGAAGCTCCCTCCAACGATTCCCAGGCAGTCAAGTATTGCACCAGTCTCTCATTACGCGAAGGGCTTAGGTAGGCCATGGGCATGACATAATCGATAGACCCTTCTGCCAGCCAATCAGGCCAGTGCTGCAAGTGAGCAGCCGCATCTTCCCCATTAGCCTTCACCGCAGCACTCAATTGAATGGTAGGCCGATACGCCCTTAGTCGTAGATACACATCTTGGACTGTAAGAGAAATATCCTCCTGATCGAAAAAGCTCTGGCAGGGCCGACCATCGGCAGAACAGATATCAGGGTAACGGATATAATCCAAATGTACACCATCAACAGCGTAATTCTCCACAATTTCCATAACGACATCCCCAACAAACCGCCGGACCTCAGGAAGCGAGAAATTCGCCCAGTGCAGGTCATCGGGAATATCCGGTAAAGATGCAATATCCCAGTCGGGGTGCACATCGCGCAGCGAACCATACTCCATGATCAGTCCGGGACTCCACCAGGCATGAACTGACACCCCTCGAGCGTGCGCCTGTTCCACAACGTAGGCCAGCGGATCGTACTCCGCCGTAACACTAGGCAACGGAGTCACCAACTCGCTGCGGTAAGGAGCAGCCCCTGAGCCCACACAGTAAAAAATTGTGTTGAAATGCCCCCGGACCACCCGATCCAGCATCGCTTCGGCCTGTTCAGGCGTTTTTGCCGCCTCAATTTGTACCCAGATCGCCCGAAATTCTGCGCCACCAGCAGAGTCCACGTCGCGTTCTATCCCAACTTTCTCCGGCAAGAGCGCCTCCGGTTGGATCTTCTCAGCCGAACCCGGCTCCACATCGGCCGCCTCTTGAACCGGACTCACCTCTGTTGGTAGAGCTTCGACGCTCTGTCCGGCACAGCCAGCCAACGCCACGATCACGAGCACACACCAACACAGCAGCCAACGCCCCAATTTGAACATGTGCCTCCCAAATTCCCTATTTTCCCAAAACACGCAAACCGTAGTCCCAGAGGGTCAAAGCATCGATGTCACCGGTGATAGAAAAGGCACACGCGGCCCCGTTCGGCCAGCGCCCCACCTTGACCAAAGGGCATCCGGCATCCTCGATGTGCGCCAGGAGAGCGCGCGGATGCGCAAGGAGATCCTCGGCCCGGTGAAAATAGCATGCGTAGCGGTGATGCTCGCGGCTGAATTCCACAATGTAGCCCTGTATCTTCAAAAAGTCGGCCAGCTCGGGTGGGATTTCCGGTGACAAACCGACAAAAGGCCTCAGGGCAGAGCGTACCGTGAAAGAGGTAGCAAGAATCCGCCGATACGCACCTTTCCAGGGAACGACCGGGACATCAGACTCGACACCGCGCGCCAACAAGGTAAGTTCTTCTGGCCCTGTCACCGTGATCTGCACCCCGTCCTTTACATTCGCCAGCCTGACCGAAGCCGCGAGACGTGCGCGCCACCACTTTGCCACCTCATCCAGCCGCGCCATCCACACAGAGGGCACAAAAGAACGCACATGTTCGAGAACCGCAATCAGCCCCTCGGATGCCGGAGCAATACGCTCAGGGTGTAACTGCAAGACAAACAACTCCCCACTTTGATAAGCACGATCCAGGATGCGACGCCACACCTTCTCCACCAGATCGCTGCCTTCACCACTCATCCGATCCAAGAGAATCTCGTCATCCGGCAGCGAAACCGGAATCTCAACCAAGCCATTGCTCAGGTGCGGCAAAGATAGACGTTCACTGGCACGCCAGGGTTCATAGAAAGCGAGAGCTCGCTGATAGCCAACCTGCCCATGCCCATCGAAATCGGCCTCCTCCAGGACATCCCACCAAATGGGCTGATTACTGACATAAGAAAACCCGGCGGGTTCAAAGGCTTTGTATAAATTCTCACCTCGCCGCAGGTAGGGGGAACGGAAACCGGACATGGGCACTCCGGCGGCGGCAAAAATGCGACCGGCACGCCGAAGATGCTCCTGCAGCAGATCAGGGGCAACCTCAGCATAATCGATATGGGTGTACCCGTGGACGGCAAATTCGATCTTTCCACCCAGGTGTTTGGAAATGACAGCAGGGTTGCGCTGGAGCGCAACAGCCGTGATTGGGAAAGTTGCGCCACAGTCAAATTGCTTCAGCACCTGCGCAAATGCATCAAGGCTCTGCTCCATTTTTTGCGTGGTCAGGCCATAGCGCTTATAGATCGTCCCGATTCGCCGCAGAAAAGCCATTGGGCCTTTAGCTCTAGTGGCAAAAGCGATAAAACTCATCCTTTAATCTCCCCAGAAACGATTTTATAGCGGTTTATCGGGAACTCCTTCTGCGCATGGTCAAAAACACAGAAGCGGCTATCCCCACCAATCCAAGAACGAACACCCCCAGCAACCACCACGGCCGTGCAGGTGTACGGACAACTGCTTCTTCTTCGGCCGTAAGGGTCGCCATCATACTGGCATCCTCCGATGCAGGAGAGGGGGTCAGGACAGGCGCGACCGATGGAGAAGAAACGTCGGAAGTAGTCGTCGTCATCAACGACGTGAGATCAAAGACCTCTTCAAACTCCACAGGGTAAGTGTTCGTGTTATGAATTTCGCCATCTCGCACAATGGTCAGGTTTCCTTGCAGTTCAGCCACTGAATGAGAAAGCGCCGACAGCGCCCAGACAACCCCCTTCTCAGTTGTACCGGTAGCGGCCAAAAGCACGTGCTCCCCTGTACTGCTCCAGGGAGAAAATAGTTCCTGAACCAGGCCCAAATCCGTCCCCGGCAGGACACCGTAGATCGGGCTGTCAATGCTCTGATAGATAGTGTCACTCTCGGGTATGAACGGCTGTGGGAGATAAGCATTGGCGTCTCGAATAGCCGGATTTGCAGTAGGGCGTCCCACCGCAAAGACATGCGTATTCGAAAGCACGGCAGGGTCCCATTCCTTACCGAAGATAACGTTGGGGAGAAGGTCTTTGCTGGCGGAGCCACTCCCCAGCATGGAAGCGGCTTGTAACGTTCCCTGCACCTCCCCCACCTCAGGGGCATTGGGGAGCACGAACAACACATTTTCCAGTGTCCCCGGCCAATTCAAAGGGTGCGGCAAGCTCTGCAATAAGAAGAAAGACTGGGACCGTTCAAAGTCAAGGTGCACGAACGAATCCTTATAAATCGCAAGCCAATATGGGTTGTTGCGCGTGACCAAACAACGATCGATCACTCTCACATTGGTCTCGATGCGAATCCGATTCGTTCCCGGTACAACCGCCGTCCTGTTGAGTGGAATCCGGACCCAGGCATCTGTAAGGTTCTCAGCATCCAGAGTGAAACTACCAACAGGCATCCCATTCAATAGAACCTTAACTCCACCGCCAATCATAGAAACCATCTCGGCATGCGAAACGTGGAAAACCACGTAGGAGTTCTTCCCCAATATGGCTCCCGATGGCAGATCGAGCGCGTAATCCGCCGCCTCGAAATTGATCAAGTCAAGTTCGACATCTTCATAGCCCAATGAAAAGAATGTAAGATCGTTGGGAAGCGCAGCAGCAGATACTACCGGCGAGCGCAAGTCTTCCACAACGGCAATCGTCCCCGCCGGGCCGGGGAAATGGTTCGCAGGGTTCAATCCATGCGCTGCTTTCAACAGTCCGTCATCGGTTAGCCCCGTCACCACGAGGACAGCCGAACGATCACTCCAGGGAGAAACCAATTCCTCGATGACACCCGCGTCTTCAGGGACAACCCTGTCCTCCCAAACGAAAAACTCCGGCACCTTGATCTGCTGAGAGACCAGCGCGCGCTCTGTGGGAACCTCTGTGACCGTCGTCGCCAGTGTGTCCACATTCAGAACCGCCCCCCCATCGTCATCCACAAGCGCAGCCGTATGTCGCAGCGCTGTATCAGGAGAAACAACCGACGTCACCTGTAGGCTGACGGTAGTGGAAACCATAGCACCAGGAGCGAGCGTTCCCACCCTCCAGCGAATCACACCCGGTCCGACCAGGTCACATGCAGCACTCCCACAATCCTGGAATGCAGTTTCAAGAGGGATACGATCTTCCACCACGAGAGAGCGCGAAGTCCTCGCCGTATTTTCAACATAGAGCGTATAGGAAAGCGTGGCCCCCGGAGCAACACCGCCGGGCATATGGCTACGTAATCCCAACTGACGCTCTATTCGGCCAACGGACAGGTCCAGACGATCAATAATTGGGTTCTCCTCCAAAGCCCCCACCACAATGAGATGTTCATCCAAAGGAAGAGCGGCCAGCAAATCAGAAGCCAGCGTCACGGTGATAGGCAAATTATTGTAAGTCAACTGCCCCAGGCGTGCCGCAATGATCGCAGCCGCCCGCACATCGACAGCGTCAAAATCATCCGGGAGGATGATGCGCACCCCCTGGGGCTGAAAAGAGCGGCTTTGATACATCGGCTTGGGAAGGAGCGTCAAGTCAAGCTGCAGCGGGCGGTCCGTAGAAGCAAAATGCAACGCCGACGTATTTTTGATCCGCAGAGAGGTGTAAGTGCTCACCTCACAGGGACTATGCTCATCAAAGCTTACCTGCACTGTATTCAAATAGCGACTCTCGGAAAGTCGAAAAAGATTCGCCGGCAGATCAACCGTGATCGTCCGTGTGTTTGGGAAAAGGAGTTCCTCCGTATGCACCGTTTGGTTATTGAACCGTACCGTCACCATTGCAGGCGGACTTCCACTCCCTTCGGGAAACAGAGTCTGAAATTCAAGATCCAGGGTAAGATACGACCCGTCTACAATCCTCCAACTTGCAGGCAGGCTGAAATAAAACGAGACGCTGCCTTGAGGACCGTAAATGATCTCATCCTGATATCCTATGTCGGCGAAGCTCACATCATAGGCGTCAGGCGATTGTGCCGCTGCCGGCCACACCGGCCCCCCAAAAGTAACCACCAACAATAAGAATACACGCCACAAACCACCCCATTTGCTGTTCATTGCAGCCTCCTTCCACTTCGTACACATGCCTCTTGGAAAA
>JAVEWB010000056.1:0-9827 GCA_034004765.1 Anaerolineae bacterium | reverse complement strand
CGTTGATTACATCATCCCCGATTATGACTACTTGCGTGATAAGAAAGATCGTATCCGTGGCGTGGTTGTCACGCATGGTCACGAGGATCACATTGGCGCGCTGCCGTATTTCTTACGTGAGTTCAACGTGCCTGTCTATGCAACGAAGCTGACGCGCGGTTTGATCGAAGTGAAGCTGAATAGTGAACTGCGCAAGGAAATCCCCCTCCATACCATCGAGCCCGGCGAAGAAGTCCACCTGGGCCCTTTTACCGTGGAGCCCTACCATGTCTGTCACAGTATCCCTGATGCTGTGGGATTTGGGATTGGTACTCCGCTTGGCTTGATTGTTCACAGCGGCGACTATAAGATGGATCATACCCCCGTCGATGGCTGGCCCACAGATGTGGAAAAGCTGGCGGATTTTAGCCGGCGTGGCGTGCTCGCACTTTTTGCCGACAGCACAAATTCGGATCACGAGGGAACTACGCCCTCGGAGAGTACTCTGACCGGCGCTCTGGAAAACGTTTTCCGCCAGGCAAAGGGACGCATTATCGTGGCGACGTTTGCTTCCCTGATTTCCCGTCTTCAACAGGTCATGGATGTGGCGCAGCGTTTTGGTCGTAAGGTCGCCATTGCTGGGACCTCGATGGTCGAAAATGTAAGGATGGCACAGCGGCTGGGTTACCTGGATGTGCCGGACGGCCTGCTGCTCTCCTTGCAGGAGGTCAATCGTCTTCCTCCCTATCAGGTTACCATTCTGGCGACAGGATCTCAGGGGGAGACGCGCTCCATCATGGGCCGCCTGGCAACAGGACGCCACCCTTCCTTGCACCTTACGCCAGGAGATACGGTCGTGCTTTCCTCTCACACGATCCCCGGTAATGAGGAAACTGTGCATGCCGTGATCAACCGGCTGTTCCAGCGGGGGGCGAATGTCATCTATCACCCGTTGGCTCCGGTGCACGTCTCAGGCCATGCCAGCCAGGAGGAGCAGAAGACCTTGATGACCATCGTCAGACCCAAGTTCTTTGTGCCGATTCATGGTGAGCTGCGACACTTGAAGCACCACGCGATGTTGGCCCAGCAGGTCGGAATCCCAAAAGAGAATATTGCGGTTGTGGAGAATGGCTATGTGCTGCGTTTCTCGAAAGATACGATGAGTATTGGCGAGCGCATCCCCGGCGGGTACATTTTTGTGGATGGCAACCTGGTTGGGGAAGCGGTGGGGCAATCTGTGATTCAGGAGCGTGAATCCCTGGCTACGGGGGGTATTTGCAGCATTGTCTTTCGTTATGACCAGAGGCGGGGGCGGTTGGTGGGTGAGCCCGAGGTGACTTCTCGTGGGTTTGCCAACCTGGAAGTGCTTACCGAGATCGCAGAGGGTGCCAGGAAGCTCGTGCGTCAGACTCTCAATGTGACGAAGCCCGACACGTCCCCTAATCTTGTTGAGCATGCGGTGGAAGAAGCGCTTTCTAACTTTTTCTTTCAACAGGCCCGCAGTCGGCCTACCCTGCTTGTCACGGCTGTCCCACAAGATTAGCCTGCCGTATGGCTCGTATTCTCATTGTCTACAAGCAGTTCCCTGCGCCTGCCGTAGGTCATGCGGGTGGGCAATCAGTTTATCACCTGCTGGAACATTTGCATCGCCGTGGACATCGCCTGACGCTGGTCGCCCGCATTCAAGATGAGGAGAAGGACTATCTGGAAGCGCTCTATCCGTTATGTGATGCTGTTTTTACGGCTCCTCACCATTGCTCCCTTCCCGGCCCACGAGTGTGGGCTCTCCTGCAAAGCTATCTGGCGCTGCGGCATGTTACCATTCGTGCTCTGAAGGAAGTTCAACCGGATATCTTTCATGTTGAGTTTGCTCAGACGGCTGCCGTGCTGTTGGGGATTCGCCACCCACACAGCTCGTTTCGTGCCCACGATGTGAATTGGTTTCTTATGGAACAGCAGGCCGCCCAGGAGAAGGGGTTTAAGCGTCTTCTATCACAGCTTCTGGGGCGGTGTTTCCGCCGGCTCGAGCCCTGGCTCTACCGACGTTTTGACCTGATCGCGGCTATTTCGGAAGGGGACCGCCAGTTGTTAGCGCCTCGCTGCGCACCGAAACCGGTCTTACTCCTGCCCCTCTCACCCAATGTGGCGCCAACTGCGGAGAAAGAGCCGACGGTTGCACTGCCTGGCCCGATGGTGCTTTTTGTGGGCGCGATGTCACGTGCCTATAATGTGCAGGGGATCCGGTGGTTTCTGGAACACGTCTGGCCCCATATCGTCTCCCAGGTTCCTGAGGCGCGCTTCTACATTGTGGGCTCTTCGCCGCCGGCCTCGATCCAGGCGCACCATGATGGACACCATGTTTTTGTAACCGGATTTGTGGACGATCTGGCCTCCTGGTATCAGGCCGCGTCGGTCTTTGTATCCCCCCTCCTGGTAGCAGGAGGACTCCTGCAGAAAGTCATGGACGCTATGGGGATGGGGGTGCCGGTGGTGGCAACCCCGATGAGCAATCATGGCCTGGGCGCAACACCGGGAGAGCATTTGTGTATCGCGGATACTCCCGCTGCTTTTGCCGCCGCTGTCGTGGAACTGCTGCAAAATGCGCAGAGGCGCACTGATCTGGGTAAAGCCGGACAAGGATTTGTTCGGGCGCATTATGATCCGGAGAAGGCGCTGGATTGTTGGAATGCAGCATTGCACCAGCTTTTGGGTGAATAGGACTCTTAGAAATGAGTGCGCCGTTCTTCTCTTATGGTATAATGGTAGGGGAATTTTTAGAAATGGCGGCTTGTGGCAGAATGTAAATTGGCGGAGTACAGCCAATTTATTGCTTTATTTTATAGGTAGCATTTTAAGGAGTTGTAGAAGATACGATGGCTGGAAATAAAGCCTATCAAAAAAAGAACAGCCTTCCTTTGATTTTGACCGGCGGGCTGGTTTTGATTTTCCTTGGTGTTACCGTGGTAGCTGTGCTGTTTTTCCTCTCTTGGGCACGGGGTATGGCCTCGGACACAGGCATCATACCGGGGTTGAATACTTCTCAGGAGAGTGACAGCCCTTATGTGGAGCGCAAACCCGGCCAGATTATCCCCACCTGGGTCGGTGAGGAGCGGATCACGGTTTTACTGCTGGGGATCGATGAACGACAACAGGAGTCGGGGCCTTTTCGCACCGATACCATGATGTTATTGACCCTGAACCCGGTGACTCTGGAAGCCGGCGTGCTCTCGATCCCACGAGATCTCTGGGTGCCAATTCCGGGCTACAATCAAGCTCGCATCAACACCGCACACTTTCTGGGCGATCTCTATGATTATGCGGGCGGCGGCCCGGCGCTTGCTGCCGAGACGGTGGAATATAACCTGGGTGTGCCTATCAACTACTACATGCGCTTCAACTTCCAGGGCTTCATCCAGTTCATTAACCTTATTGGTGGCATCGATATCTACGTGGAAAAAACGATTCATGATAATTCATACCCCACCAGTGACTATGGGACTGAAGTGCTGCATATCGATCCGGGCCAATACCACTTTGATGGTGAGATGGCGCTTAAGTATGCCCGAACTCGTCACGGAAGCAGCGATTTCGAACGCGCACAGCGCCAGCAGCAGGTAATGTTAGCTGTTCTAGATCGCGTGACCAGCCTGGGGCTGCTACCACAACTGGCTCCAAAGTTTGATGAATTTGTTGCCACCCTCGACCAGTCGATAAAAACGGATCTGACGTTGGATGAGATGATTGCGTTGGCCGGGTTGGCGGTGAAGGTAGATCGGGATACGATACGCTTCGGCATTATTGACAGCACCTGTACGCAAAGTTACGTGACGCCTGAGGGCGCTCAGGTCCTTGTTCCCATCCGCGATCGGATGCGCGAGGTGCGGGATTATGTCTTTGGCACCACCGACGTGAGCGGAGAGGGGACCACCGAACAGGAGTCGGCCACGATCTCTGTCCTTAACGGCACGCAGCAGATAGGGCTTGCATCGACGGTCAGTCAATATCTCACCGCACAGGGCACTTCGATCGCTTTCTTTGGCAACGCCGATCGTCAAGATTATGCCACCTCACTGGTAATTCAAAATCGTTCCAAGCCGGCCACTGCTGCGCGGCTTGTGACCCTCTTGGGATTGCCGCAGTCCGCGGTGATCAATGGTGTCAATGCGACAGCAGAATATGACGTGGTGGTGATTCTAGGTGCCGATTATAATCCTGCTGCCGTCTCACAATAAACAAGGGTTGGCAAATGCGGAATTCGACCATGACGATGAAGCAAGAGAGTAGCTCACAAGGGGATATCACGGCGCTTCTGATGCGCGTAGGGCTGGCCTTACTCTACTTCCTTGTGACAGCCACTCTTTGCCTTACTGTTTTTAAGTGGGTGCGCGAAACGGTTTCTGTTTCAGAGATGCTGCCGGCCTTTACTTTAAATCAGAAGGGGCCCAGTCCCAATGTCGAGTACGCGGAAGGACAATCTATCCCTGTCTGGACGGGCACGGATCGTATTACCGTTCTGGTCCTGGGAATTGACGAGCGGGAGCAGGAAGAAGGTCCCTGGCGTACCGATACGATGATGGTGGCGACGCTGGATCCGGTCACCATGCAGGCCGGTATTCTTTCTATCCCGCGTGATGTCTGGGTGGAGATCCCTGGCTACACCAGCAACCGTATCAATACGGCGCATTTCATTGGCGATGCCTACAGTTACCCCGGCGGCGGCCCTGCCCTGGCGATGGAGACGGTCCGGCACAACTTGGGGATTATTCCCCTGGATCACTATGTGCGCCTGAATTTCAATGGATTTGTCAGTTTGTTGGATCAGATTGGGGGGATCGACCTCTACGTCGAGGAGACCATCGATGACCCCTACTATCCGGATAACAACAACGGCTACGATCCGTTCCACCTTGAGGCTGGACAGCAGCATCTGGATGGAGAAACGGCGCTGAAATATGCTCGTACCCGACACTCGCAGAACGGCGACTTTGATCGTGCACGCCGTCAGCAGCAGGTCATTATGGCGATTCTGGAAAAGATCACGAATGCGGGGATGCTGCCGCAGCTTGTGGCCAAGGCGCCGGAGCTTTACGCGACGGTGGCGGACTCTGTGGATACAGATTTCAAACTGGATCAGATCATCGCTCTGGCCGGGCTTGCGAGCAAACTGGATCGCGATCAGATACGTTTTGCCGTGCTGGATGAAACCTGCACGGAGAGCGGCGAAACCCCCGATGGGGCGCAGGTCCTCATCCCAATCCGTGATCGCATACGGGAAAAGCGTGATTATGTCTTTGGCATTACATCTGGGGATGGCTCCGAAGTATTGGTTAGCGAGGCAGCAACCGTCGCCATTTTCAACGGCACTGAACAGGTAGGCCTGGCCGGATATGCAATGCAGTCATTGACGGAAAACGGCGTTTCTGTGGCCGTCTATGATAACGCGGAAAAACAGGACTATGCGGCTTCGGTAATCGTCCTCAATCGTGATAAATCGGTTACGGCGAAGAGGATTGCGGAACTGCTCCATTTGCCGGAAACTGCCATTGTGCAGGGTGATGGAAGTATGGCTACGACGGAATACGACATCGTGGTGATTTTAGGAGTAGATTACGTGCCCGATACCCCCGTGGATCTGCAGTGAATGAAGACCGGGGCGACGGCTATCGCCCCGGTCTTGTCCTCAGAATAAGGTCTCCTGTTTTGCATGCTCGTAGGGCAGATTTAGATGTTCATGGGCTAATCGCGTGGCAACGCGCCCCCGCGGCGTACGTTCGATGAATCCGAGCTGCAGCAGGTAAGGCTCCACGACATCCATGATTGTATCGGCCGCCTCGCCAATCGAGGCGGCAATCGTGTCCAATCCCACCGGGCCGCCGTCGAATTTTTGGATGATGGCATTCAGAACGCGGCGGTCCAGGTCGTCCAGACCGAGGCTGTCAATTTCCAGGAGGGAGAGTGCTTCGCCGGCCACGGCACCTGTGATAATGCCATCCCCGCGCACCTGGGCGTAATCGCGGACGCGGCGCAGAAGCCGCAGCGCGACACGCGGGGTTCCACGCCCTCTACAGGCGATCTCGGCGCGGCCTGTGGGTTCCAGCGGAATCGCCAGAGCCTGGGCGGCACGCTCCACGATCTTTTCGAGAGCTGCCTGGTTGTAGAAATCCAGCCGGTACGTGACCCCAAAGCGCGTGCGCAGCGGTGCGCTGAGCAGTGCCAGCCGCGTCGTCGCGCCCACAATGGTGAAATGCGGCAGGCTCAGACGCACCGTTCTCGCGCCGGGCCCCTGGCCGATCACCAGATCGAGGGCGAAATCCTCCATGGCAGGGTAGAGGATTTCCTCCACGACTTTGCCGAGGCGGTGAATCTCGTCGATGAAGAGCACCTCGTTCTCCCGTAGATTGCTCAAGATGGCGGCCAGATCTCCAGCGCGCTCGATGGCCGGTCCGGCCGTGATGCGGATGGGCACACCCATCTCGTGGGCGATAATGTGGGCTAACGTCGTCTTTCCCAGTCCCGGAGGGCCGTAGAAGAGGGTGTGCTCGAGGGCCTCTTTACGAGCTTTGGAGGCATCGATGAGGATCTGTAAGTTCTCACGCACACGTTCCTGTCCGATGAGATCTCCCAACCTCTGAGGCCGCAGCGTGCGGTCGAGCACGATCTCTTCCGGTTCTGCTTGTGGCGATATGGGCCGCTGCTCGTTCATCATGGATTTACTTCTTTTTCCTCTTGTGGCTTGATGGTTTTCTCCGTCTGTTTTTGTCCCCGTTTCTGGGTGCGTTTTCGGATGAAGGCCCAGACCAATACTAACGCAAGTACCCCTGAGGCGATTTTCATGCCAAGGTTTTGGAAATTGAACCCGATCATCTGGGCGTGCACGGTGCCCAGCAGGAAGGCAAGATAGTTAAGCCAGTGGATGAGCTGCCATTTCTTGCCGAGCGAGGTGCGAAACAGCGCGGCCAACGAAGCGATGATAATGAGCCAGAAGGCCGGACGCCCCCCCAACCGCAAAAAGGTCTCCAGCGAATCGAACCGCGGCAGGAAGGTGCGGAGCGTGCTGGATTCCAGTGCTATGCCGCCGGCATGTAGCACGAGCATGACCAGGCCGGTGATGGCAACGGCGTGATGGAGCTTGAGGAAGGGCCGCCCGAAAAAGCGCGTCAATTCGCGCATGTAGAGGGAAGAGAGGCTGGTGAAGAAGACGGCCAGGTATCCCAGCAGGGCTCCTGAGCGAATGACAAGGTGAAGCGGGGTTGCCGCTGAATCGCGTGTGACTACAATTCCTACTGCCAATACGATAAGTGCGCCGCCCACTACCAAAACTGATGTGTTTTTAGGTGACTTCCCCGATTTCATATCTGGCTCCTTTCATCTTCGCTTTTTTACATTTTGAAGCTGTTTCTGCCATTCATAGAGCTTGGTCATAGCATCCAGGGGCGTGAGTGCGTTGATATCCAAAGTACGCAACTCCTCGACAATGGGATGCTCCTTTGCAATGAGCATCGGCTGGAAAGCTTCCGGTTCCTCGGTCCCCGGGCGAAACTCGCCGCTTTCCAATTGTGTGAGCAGCGCTTCCGCGCGATGGATGACCGGGGCCGGAATTCCTGCAAGCCGTGCTACGTGGATGCCGTAGGAGCGATCGGCTCCTCCGGGAATCACCTTGTGCAGAAAGACGACGTCATGGCCTTCTTCCGCAACGGCCAGGTTGAAGTTCTGTATGTGAGGCAGGTGCTCATCCATCTCGATAAGCTCGTGGTAGTGGGTGGCAAAGAGCGTCCTGGCGCGGCGCTCGGGGTGGTTGTGCAGATATTCGACGACGGCCCACGCAATGGCCATGCCATCATAGGTGCTGGTCCCTCGTCCTACTTCGTCCAGGATCAGCAGGCTGTGCGGCGTGGCATGGTTGAGGATGTTGGCCGTCTCGACCATCTCGACCATGAAGGTGGATTGTCCTGCAGCCAGCTCGTCCGAAGCGCCGATGCGGGTGAAAATGCGATCGACCAGCCCAATGCAGGCGTCGTCTGCCGGAACAAAGCAGCCGATCTGCGCCATCAGGACGATGAGCGCCGTTTGTCTGAGGAATACCGACTTCCCGGCCATGTTCGGGCCGGTGATGATGTGAATGCGATTTTCACTTTCCATCGTCAGGTCATTGGGGACGAAAGGGGCCGAAAGGGTGCGCTCTACGACAGGGTGCCGGCCACCGACGATGTGCAGTGTGGGTTCTTCGATGAAGCGGGGACGCGTGTAATGGTGATGCAGTGCGCTCTCGGCCAATGCGGTGGCCACATCCAGCCGTGCCAGCGCGTGGGCCGTGGTGAGAAGCAGCGCGGCATGGGCCGCAATCTGCGCGCAAAGCTCGCGAAACAGCCGGCTTTCCAATTCGGCGATGTGTTCTTCCGCATTGAGCACCAGGCTCTCGTATTCCTTAAGCTCAGGCGTGATGTAGCGCTCTGAATTGACCAACGTCTGTTTGCGGATGTATTCTTCCGGTGCATGCTCGACATTGGATTTCGTGATCTCGATGTAGTAACCGAAGACTTTGTTGTAGCCTACCTTCAGGGTCTTGATCCCGGTGCGCTCGCGTTCTTTCTTCTGCAATCCTGCAATCCAGTTGCGCGCATCCTTGCTGGCCAGTAAGATCCCATCCAGTTCTGCCGAGAAGCCGCGGCGGATGAGCCCCCCATTGGTTGCCTGCGCGGGGGGATCATCAACGATCGCTTCAGCAATGAGTGCGGCAACCTCTGTGACGGGCTCCAACCCGTCCAGCAGCTTGAGATACCCCGTTTGCCCCGGCGACTGGGCTGTATCGGCAGGCTTCGGGGCCGCCTGTTCCAGCAGGGCTCGGATTTGAGGAACACTTTCCAGCCCGTTGCGTATACCCAGCAGGTCACGGGGGCTGGCGTGCCCTGATACGACCCGGTTAGCCATCCGTCCCAGGTCTCCGACGGACTTGAGCATCTGGCGTATCTGCGCCCGCAGGACGCTGTTTTGGGTGAATGCCTCGACCTGATCCAGCCGTTCTTCCAGCTCGCCTATATCCAACAGGGGGTGAGCCAGCCGCGCCAGGAGTAATCGCCCGCCCATAGGGGTAACGGTGGCATCCAAAACGCCCAACAGGGACCCACGTTTCTCCCGTCGCAGCGTCTCGGTGATTTCCAGGTTATGCCAGGTCGAGGCATCCAGCGCCATGAAGTGATCGGTGGAATAGGTTGTCAGTCCGATGACCTGGGGCAGCATTCCCTGCTGTGTTTCCTGGAGGTAGGTGAGGATGGCTCCGGCCGCACGGATGGCCAGGGGCTTTCCTTCGCAGCCAAAGCCTTGCAGTGTTTGCACACTGAAATGATCCATGAGCGTCTGACGGGCCAGGGTCTCCTCGAAGCGATACACCGGCCAGGGCGTGAAATGGGTGGCGATCAGGGGGATGAGGGACTCCTCCGGACGGCTGGTCGGCTGGTCGGAACTGTGCTCTTTCCAGGAGCCCGCTTTAGGGATCAACACTTCCCGCGGGTGCAGCCGGGCCAGTTCCTGGCGGACTGTGGCTACGATATCGCCATCGTCGGAGAGTTGTGTCGTGGCGTATTCACCGGTGGAGATCTCGGCGTAGGCAATACCTGCCCGATCCCCATCTATCACCACGGCGGCCAGATAGTTGGGGCGTTTTTCATCCAGCAAGGTGGGTTCGATGAGCGTTCCCGGCGTCACGACTCGCTCGATATGCCGTTCCATCGGACCTTTGCCCGTTGGCTCGCCGACCTGCTCGGCGATAGCCACGCGATACCCTTTTTCAATGAGCCGGGCAATATAACTTTCTGCGGCGTGATAGGGAACGCCGGCCATCGGCACACGTT
>JAVEWB010000055.1:0-9856 GCA_034004765.1 Anaerolineae bacterium | reverse complement strand
GGGGCGGGGTGAGGCCAACAGGCCAATTCCCGACCGGCGGTAAGGGGGGATTCCCCAAGCCCGCGACTACTTTTGAGCGGATAGCTTGAAAGTACAGATCCGGTGTAAATCCGGAGCCGACGGTATAGTCCGGATGGGAGGAGGAAAAACACTGCGGATGCAGAGTTCAGGCGTTATCCCAAGGCCCCGAAATGATTTCGGGGCCTTTTTCTTTGGCTGCAGAGGACCATCCATGCAAAAACTACTCAAACACGCAAAGACGCGGCAGGGTCAGAGCACCCTCCTCTACCTGCTTTCATTAGGGCTGCTATTGCTCCTTTGGGAAGGACTATGGCTGGCCTTGGGAGAGAGCCCCCGGCGATTCATCCTCCCCCCGCCACTACAAGTAGCCGCTCGCTTTCTGAAATTGGCCGCCGATGGAACCCTCTTTCACCACACGCAGGTGACGCTGCTGGAGATGGGATGGGGGCTGTCCGCGGGGACCGCCGCCGCACTTCTCTTGGGCTATACCGTGGCACACAGCACCTTCCTGGCACACTTCCTCGAACCGCTTATCGTCACCTCTCAGGCCGTCCCTATTGTGGCGCTGGCCCCTCTGCTGACGATCTGGTTCGGTCCGGGGATAGCCTCCAAAGCCGTCGTCTGCGCGTTGATCGTCTTCTTCCCCATCCTGATCAACGTCATCGCCGGACTGCATACCATCGATCCCTACCAACGGGACCTCTTCTTGCTGCTGGAAGCCTCGCGCTGGCAGCAATTCCTGCATCTAGAGGTGCCGGCTGCGCTCCCGGCGTTCCTGACAGGGCTGCGCGTCGGCGGGACGCTGGCTGCCATGGGAGCTGTCGTCGGGGAATTCGTAGCCTCCAACGAAGGATTAGGCTACCTGGTGAAACAAGGCCAAAACCTCTATGACACGCCGCTGATGTTCGTGGCGATCCTGACCCTGACCGTCCTGGCACTCGCCATCTATGGCGCGTTGAGCCTGATAGAACGCGCTCTTTTAAGATGGCGAATCAAGCAAGGGACCACACCCGAAGCAGATACTACACCGTAAAAATCTGAATTAGAAGGAGAATGACCATGCGATACAAAACCTTGGTGCTTTTCACAGCCATAGCAGTCCTCCTGACAGCGTGCGGTAAGCCCGACTCCGAAGCTATGGAAGTCATGCTTCCCATGGGATACGTGGCAAACGTGCAATTCAGCCCCTTCTATATGGCCGAAGAACGTGGCTACTTCAAAGAGGCCGGCTTCGACGTTACCTTCGATTACCGCTGGGAGACCGACGGCATCCGCCTGGTAGGAACTGAGGATCTGCCGTTCACCATTGCCAGTGGTGATCAGGTGATCCAGGCACGGTCCCAGGGGCTCCCTGTCGTGGCCGTAGCGGCTTGGTATCAGCGCTTCCCCG
Source organism: Anaerolineae bacterium (assembly GCA_034004765.1). Taxonomy (GTDB): domain Bacteria; phylum Chloroflexota; class Anaerolineae; order B4-G1; family SLSP01; genus JAVEWB01. Next base: position 8,445 of record JAVEWB010000055.1, on the reverse strand, counting down.
TTGCCGTGGTGACCCTGGCGGACCAGCCGTTGAACACCCCCGAGGATCTCAAAGGGCTATCCATCGGCATCCCGGAGACCTTCGGCGCATCCTACATCGGGCTGCGATCGCTGCTCAAAGCGGGCGGTCTCACCGAAGAAGACATTGACCTTCAGGTTATCGGCTATACGCAAGCTGCGGCGCTCACGGCAGAAACGGTGGATGCCATCGTTGTCTACGCCAACAATGAGCCCGCCATCCTGGAACACGAGGGGATCGCTTTCAACATCTTGTACGCGGCGGACTACGACAACCTCGTTTCAGCGGTGCTGGTCACCAACGACACCATGGTACAAGAACAGCCGGAGAGGGTAAGCGCCTTCGTCCGGACGTTCCTGCACGGCCTGCAAGATGTCCTCGATGACCCCGATACAGCCTTCGAAATCTGCAAGAACTACGTGGAAGGCCTCGAAGAGAACGCCGAGACGCAGCGCGGAGTGTTCGAACGCTCGCTCGATCTGTGGAAAGCCCCGCACCTGGGCGTCTTCACCACCGAAAGTTGGGAAGAAGCTCAACAGGCCATGTTGGAAGCAGGGCTGATCGAACAAACGGTGCCGGTTGAAACCTTATTCACCAACGCCTTCGTGGAATAACCAGAGCAGGAAGCGCAGCTTGCCCCCAGTGTCGGCGGGCTGTGCTTCCCACAAACAACGGACAATAACCATGGGACAAACTGCATTTCTCGAAATACAACGTGTCCACGCCAGCTTCCGGGGCCCACAAGGGGATTTGGATGCACTGGATGATATCTCCCTGCAAGTTGAGCGGGGTGAATTCGTCTGCCTGATTGGTCCCTCAGGGTGTGGCAAATCCACCCTGCTGCGGATCATTGCCGGACTGCTGGCCCCCTCGAGCGGCGCTGTATACCTGGGAGGGGAAAGAATCAGCGCCCCCGGACGGCGCATTGGACTTGTGTTTCAAAGTCCCACCCTCCTTCCCTGGCGCACAGTGGAGGGGAATGTAGCCCTTCCGCTGGAAATGGACGGCCTTTCCTCTGAAGTCCGTCAGGACCGTGTGCTGAAACTCCTGAAGATGGTCGGATTATCCGGCTTCGAGAAAGACTATCCGCTGCATCTCTCCGGCGGCATGGCCCAACGTGCGGCCATTGCACGTGCGCTGGCCCAAAACCCTGAGGTACTCCTGCTCGATGAACCCTTTGGCTCGCTGGATGCACTGACCCGTGAGAGGATGACGGCTGAACTTCTACGCATCTGGCAGACCTATCAACGCACTGTCGTCATGGTCACCCACAGCGTGGAAGAAGCAGCACTGCTGGCGGATCGCGTCGTGGTGCTCAGCCCTCGCCCTGGGCGCGTTGTGGACATTCTCCCTATAGAACTGCCGCGCCCTCGCGATCCCGGCCTGCTCCTCGATCCCCGGCTCCAGCAGATAGCCCGACATCTGCGCGAAGTGCTCCGCGCAGGAGAAGAACAGACACTTCAGTATATCGCGGGGCAGCAAGTCACGCCGTAAAGTGAGATGAAGTGCAGTAGCCCGGCCTTACTCATGGTTGCCATAGCAAACATGGAGCGTTCCTTCGCGGGCAATCTGGAAGCGAACCGCCCAGATGCCGTGGGCCACAGCCCGGAATGCCTCCTCCGGGAGCGCATTTCCTTCAAACGAAGCACTCTTTGGGGGTGCCGGCAGAGCCAGCCAGACCTCACCTTCCGCGACACGTCCTAGTGCGAAAGAAATAGAGATAGACCCATTGCCGTTCTCAAAAGCGGTGATCTCGCCACCCTGAGAAATATGGAAAGTGGTCGCCACCAGATGCGGACCTTCCTGCACCGGGCGCACGCTCAACAAAACACAGCCATGGGGCGGCAGGGTAAATTTAGGCAGCGGTTCCCCACGCTTCAAGTGGAGATAGCGGTGGTTCCAGAAATCGACGATGTGGTAATCTCGCTGTAGATTGAGACCGGGCAAATTGCGCGGCAGTTCTCGTTCTCGCGGCGACGTTCCCCAATTGAAAAGCCCTACCAACTGCCAGTTTCCCAAGACGCAGGCGACAGGCGATACAACTCTATCAGGCATATCTCGCTGCAACAAGTCCAGCGCATCCCCACCCTCCACCAGAGGTGGCAACAGAACAGCGGCCACAGCACGCTGCTCAGAAGGAAGTTGAGAAAGATCATCGGAAAACACGATCAGTCCGCTGGTCAATCCAAGAAGAGAGACCTGCGTGATAATCTCATCCTCGCTCAGTTGAGTCCGCTTGGTCCTGACCATCAGGTTATCAGGATCATTGATCCACCAGCGTCCATGCATCCAGGCACGGGTGATCACGTTGGATAAGCTGTTGCGCAGACTTGGAAGCCCCGGATCGCGCTTGAGGAAACTGAATATCCTGGGGACATCAGGTTCCCATGCCGGCGCCGTATCGGGGCCAATACGCATCGCATCGACCAACCCAATCGAGGGCCCCAGAGGCGCACCGCATCCCACCAGAAACACCTTGTCCCCAGCCGCCTTGCGGATAATCGTCAAAGCGTGACGGTAGGCCTGAGCACGCGTCAAGGTGGAGTTATATCGCCGTCCGGGCAGAGCTCCAGCATACAGAAAGTCCAACTTCAGATATGTGTACCCCCATTCCTCCACTGCAGTCCTGATCAACTTGTGAAGGTAGGCCTCGACGCCGGGGTGTGTAGGATCAAGCGCCCGCGCCAGGAAGCTGTACCCGATCAATCCGGCTGACACGTGCCGACCATGAGCATCACGCAAGAGCCAATCGGGGTGCTCCGTAGCAATCTGCGAGCGCGGATGTGCCGTCAGCGGAGCCAGCCACAATCCGGGAGAGCATTTCGACCCCCGAATACGCTCGGCCAGCCAGCCCAGGGAATGGGGAAAACGCTCATTTCTCTCCGTCCAGTCCCCCCACGTGCGTTCAAATCCCTGATCCAGTTGAATGACCTGTAACGGCAGTTCGTCGGCCAAAAGCGCTGCCGTTGCCAAATTATCGATCACGTCCGACTCGGCAACTTTGGCCCAAAAGATGTACCACGATGACCATCCCGTCGGGGCAGGGCGGATGAGAGGGATCTCCATCTGACGGGCCACCGTGTAGGCATACTGTGCCAGGGGGTCGGTATTGGGAAACGGGGCCCATTCCAAATAAAACCACTCCGAGGCCCGGGCTTCGCCCACAGCCACAGGGACATCGTCCCCTTGGGATTGAATGACCAGCTTGAAAGCATCAGGGCGCAGGTCCGCACCCACCTGCACGAATTGCTCACCCAACGAGGCGCCGCCTGCGATCAACGCTTCATTAGAGGTCACCACCGCCCCGACTGACTCACTCCAGAAGCGTCCTATCTTGCCGGGCCAGGGGGTTTGGGCATTGTGCATCATCGGTCCGGCCAACTTTTTCATCGGCAAAATGGGCGCATAGTCCCTGCTCTCGGCAGGCACAAAGCCGGCATCGGACCAGGATTGCCAGCCGGTACGATAAAAACCGAGCGGCGCGGCGGTGGGTTTCAACTGTTCCGGCAGCGTCTGCAAAAAAAAACGTCGCAGGTGGACCACGTCCGGTCCCTTATTAATCACCCCCAGGTGCACCAGCGCAAAAGGCCGTGACGCATACAGGCGCACGCGCGCAGTGAACAAAAGTCCCTCGGATTCCTGGTAATGAATCTCCAGTTCCTCGGCAGCCCCATGCCTGTCTCGCAGCGAATGGCACTCCGCCGAAGTAGGAGCTATTTCTTCCGTGGTCAGTTTCACCCCATGCCCGCGCCGGACGACCTCGACTCCCAAAAAAGCTGATAAGGAGCGTCCAGGGCTTTCCAGGCAGAATGTGCCGGGGTGCGGATCCCAGTGGAGGGCAAACGATGGGCTTTGAAGCATCAATGTCATTGTGTCTCCGAACCTTGCGTACCGTTGTCGCTCTAAAGATCCTGTGCCGCTTTTAGCAATTCAGCCCGCCGTCTGCGATAGGCTACGACAGGTCGATCTCCTGGGACAAGATTCTCACCATCGGCCAGTCCGCTGGGCTTTGGTTCCTGCGTCACTACCACCCTGCGATCCTGATGGGCAATCACGCGATTAAAAGGCATCGCAGCCCAGGCTACAGCTTTTCCTAAGAGCGGAAGGCGCAAGAATTTCTGGTAGAAACGCAGGTATAACAGAGTGTGCGCCGCATCCACCGGCACAAATGCAGCTACAATCCGCACCTGCTCACTGATGTGATTCTGCCACAGGTTAGGCATCAGAAGCTCAAGCTTAAACTCCCTTTCAGGGTCAGGAATCGGGACTTCTTCAGGTTTGAGTGCCGGCCTTCCATCATCGAGACGATTATAAACATAGACGTACAGCAAATCTTCATCAACCCACAAGACTCCCGGCCCATCGACCAAGGTACAACCACCCCGACCTATGGTGTTATGATGCACAAAAGGGAGATGCAGCACATCGAGCTGGTTCTCAATCACGCGAGAATAGTGCGCATCCCAAGGATCACGAATAGAAGCATAGATAAAGCTGTCATCGATGTCCGCGAAGAAACGAGGGGGCAGTATATCCTCACAGAATTCGCCCCACCAAATCCATATGAAGCCATGTCCCTCATAAACAGGATACCCTTGAACCCTGAATCGTTCTGGAATTGAAGCTTTTCTGCCATTTGCCGGAATGGCGACACACTTCCCCGAGGCATCATACTGAAAACCATGAAAGGGGCATTCAAGCGTATCCCTTATCACTTTTCCTTTGCTCAAAGCTGCCCCACGATGCGCACAACGATCGCGCAAACAATGTACCGTGCCCTGCCGGTCACGCCAGAAAACAAGCTTCTCCCCAAGTCGGGTAACGCCGACGGGTTTAGTCCTGACCTGCCCAGACTCTAAGACCACATACCACTGATTGCGAATCATATCTCCAGATCTCGCTTGAATACGCACACCATGAGTATAGGCCCGGCTAACAAAACTACAAGGCCAGAAATAAAAAGGGGCCACCCTACAGAGCAGCCCCTAACGCTTCAACCCTACTCCTTCCCGGTAATGCGGAGATGCAACTCCTCAAGCTGCCGGGGTGAGACCTCTGAAGGTGCATCCGCCATCAAATCAGTGGCCTGCATCGTTTTCGGGAAAGCAATGACCTCACGGATGCTGGTCTCACCGGCGAGCAGCATCACCAGCCGGTCGATGCCCGGCGCGATCCCACCGTGGGGCGGCGCACCGTAAGAGAATGCCTCCATCATGTGGCCGAACCGCGATTGAGCCTCAGCCTCAGAATATCCCAGCATGCGGAAGATGTCCATCTGGATCCGGGGGTCATGGACACGGATGCTGCCGGAGGCTAATTCGTAGCCATTGCAGACCAGGTCATACGCATCCGAAAGGACAGCTTTGGGGTCCGCCAGCATCGCCGCATAAGTATTGGGGCGTGGCATGGTAAAGGGGTGATGAGCAGCATCCCAGCGCTTCTCCTCCTCGTTCCATTCGAACATTGGGAAATCGAGCACCCAGCCAAACGCCATCAGGCTCTCGTCGACAAGCTGCAGGCGGTCGCGGAACATGAGTCGCAGTGCGGAAAGTGCCTTGGCCACAATATCGGGCTCATCGGCAACGATACAGACCAGATCCCCTTCCCCGGCCTTGCACTGCCCGGCGATCCATGCCAGGTCCCCTTCAGAAAGGAACTTCACCGCCGGGCCTTTGACGCCATCAGCACCAAAGCCCAACGTCACCAGTCCTTTAGCCCCCAGGCCTTTTGCAATGCCGGTCAATTCGTCGATTTGCCCCCGGCTGTAGGCTGCACAGCCCGGCACGGTGATCCCTTTAATACACCCCCCAGCTTCTGCCGTCTTACCGAAGACGGCAAAACCACTCTGCCGCAGCCCTTCCGTCAGCTCCACCAGCTCCATCCCAAAGCGCAGGTCCGGCTTGTCGCTCCCGTAACGCTCCAAGGCTTCTTTATAAGAAAGGCGTGGGAACGGGGAGAGAAGGTGCTTTTCAGGAGTCACAACCGGAATCATCGCGGTGAACAACCCCTCAATGAGATCTAAAATATCATCGCGCTCGACAAAAGACATCTCCAGGTCAAGCTGCGTAAACTCAGGCTGCCGATCCCCGCGCAGATCCTCGTCGCGGAAGCAGCGAGCAATTTGATAATAGCGCTCATACCCCGCGACCATCAGCAACTGTTTCAACTGCTGCGGCGACTGCGGCAGGGCGTAGAATTTCCCGGCGTGCACCCGGCTGGGCACAAGATAATCCCGCGCCCCCTCCGGCGTGGACTTGAAGAGATAAGGGGTCTCGATATCCAGGAAATCACGCTCATTCAGGTATGCGCGGATAAACTGTACCACCTTGTGCCGGAGAATCACGTTGCGCTGCATTCGCGTGCGGCGGAGATCCAGATAGCGGTACCGCATCCGCAGCGCCTCATCCACGGCAGATTCCTCGTAGATGTAGAAAGGCGGAGTTTGTGCCGGATTGAGCACCTTGATCTCGCATGCCTCTACCTCGATCTCCCCCGTCGGCCAATCAGCATTGACCTGGTCCGCAGGACGGCGGCGCACCGTACCCCGCACCTGGATGACGTACTCACCCCGGACCTCTGCGGCCACCGCATGGGCCTCCGGAGCCGTAGCGGGACTGGCGACCACCTGCGTCAATCCCCAGCGGTCACGCAGCACGATGAAGATCAATCCACCATGATCACGCTGGCGGTTCACCCAGCCGGCCAATGTCACCTCTTGCCCCTCATGCTCAGTACGCAACGCACCACAGGTATGAGTCTTAAACATATGGTATACCCTCCGGCTAGAAATTGCAGATCACTATACCACACCGATAAAGAGATGCAACCAAGACAAAAGGGGTGGAAGCGCGGCGAAGCCATGCTCAAAAGATCCCTTGCCACTAGAAAAAGCGAAGCGCACTGGCTTTTACCAGTTGCAATTGTTATTATAATCAGTTATAATCACATTAGAATGGAGGCGCTAGGACATCTCATTCCCGAATGGCTGCTTGAATGGCTGAAAGTTTATTTCGTGCCATTCATCAAGGTCGAGGGACGTAAGCTGCTATTGACCATGTTCAAAGGGGTAGCAGACGTCCTGCTTTTCATTGGCCTTCCATTGAGCATCAGTATAGGCAGCCAGGCGGTCTGGAATACACGTTACAACCTGGCACCGACACAGCAGGAGCAGGTAGCGAGATGGGCGGGCGTAGCCAATCTGATTGCTTATATTGAGGATGTGCCGCCCGTTGTTCCGTTGGTTCTGTGGTACAAGGAAGGAGGGATGCGCGCAGAGAACCCGCTCAACTGCGAGGGAATCATGGGGCTGTATACTGCGGTCAACACTGGCGCACTGCCCTGCTTCCCTCCAGGTACAGTGAGCCCTGAGGATGTAGCCTACCAGCTACAGCTAGGAGCACGCACCTTTAAAAGTTACTGCCCGGAGATCAGCTATACCACCACGGCTCCCGCCATTCTGCAGCGCTGTTACCTCTACTATAACGCCGGGCCGCATACGCGAACGGATCCCGATCGCTCGGCTTACGTGATGAACGAGTATGACACGGCCCACAGCAATATGCTTCACACCGACATTCAAGGGCGCAGCTATCGCCTTAAAGCACTAGGAGCCTGGCCGGTGCACCTGGCCATGCAGACGCAAATAGCCCAGAGTCAAGAAACGGCCACCATGCCGCCCTTCCTGTTAGCACCGGCCTTGTTAGCACAGGAAAAGCTCGACGAGTGGTGGGCATCTAAGATCGAGGATCCGCTGCCGAGTACGGATTCAGAGACATCGCTGACCACCTGCGGAGCCATCAAAGAGGCAGAATGCTTGGTGACGGCACATACATCAGGAGACTCACTGCTTCGACCGGCACTAAGCCCGCTCATGGAGCCGCTGGTAGCCATAGAGGAGGTGACCTGCAGCATCATTCCCAGCATGGCTCTGAGCTCACAAAAGTCGTCGCTTGTTCTGGCTCCGGCTTCCGGAAGTCTCACCCGCTACACAGATGAGGATGGACATCTGGCAATACAGATCGAGAATGAAGAATGGAGCATCTGGTTGATGGGGCTGCGCTCTTATGTAACAACTCCCGGATCCGTAGAAGCCGGGCAGCCTGTTGGCGCCATTGGGGGAGTGGACAGTCAAACACCGGCAGTGCATTACGCCATCTACGACAAGAAAAATGCCGGATTTGTAGATCCTGTGGCATTTTTACCCACAGGAGCATGCCCACCGGCAAATTGAAATCGATTAACGTTTAAAGGCATTTTCCAAACCAAGGAGGAAGGACATGAACCTCATAGCATTAGTTCCATTTGTTTTGGTAGGGTTAGGTATCTTCTGGGCCCTATGGCTTATTTTTAAGCGAAATCTGCTAGACCAAAATCTGGGGAAACTGATCATGTACTTCATCGGTGTAGTGATCACCTTTGCCGTCATCG
>JAVEWB010000054.1:0-9916 GCA_034004765.1 Anaerolineae bacterium | reverse complement strand
GAACCTGACCGCGAAGGAGATCAACGAGGCGGGTGGCATTCTGGGGAAGCAAGTTGTGGTGGTTGGCATGGATGGCATGGGCCAGCCCGCGGACTCGGTGAATGCGCTCAACCGGTTGATCGATGAAGAGAAGGTGCTCGCTGTTGTCGGGACTAACTTCTCCAGCTGCCAGATTGCCATGGTTCCCATCGCCGACCAGAAACAGATCCCCCTGATTGCTACTGCTGCTTCTAACCCCAAGGTGACTGTGGACGAGAATGGGAATTTGCATCCCTATTCGTTCCGAATTGGGTTCATCGATCCGTTCCAAGGCGAGGTTTTGGCCAGCTTTGCGCTCAATGAAATCGGCGCTAAAACCGCTGCCGTGATCTACGACGTCAGCTCGGATTATTCGGTCGGACTTACCGATTTCTTCACCGAGAAATTCGAGGCCGATGGTGGTGAGATCCTTATCGAGGTGGAAGCCCATTCCGGCGACAATGACTTCCGTGCACAGCTCAGCAAGATTGCCGAACTGGAGCCGGATGTGATTCTTGTCCCCTGGATTTACAAGGATGTGGCTCTGATTGCCAACCAGGCACGCGAACTGGGAATTGAATCAGTGCTTATGGGTGGCGACGGTTGGGACTCCAAGGAACTGTTGACGATGGCAGGCGATGCGCTGGAAGGCTCTTACTACACCTCTCAGCCTTCTTTTGCTAACCCGGCCACTAAACCGTACTATGACGCCTACGTGGCGGAGTATGATGGGCTCGTTCCCGAGACCGAGGCACTGTTCGGCCACGATGGTCTTTACCTGATCAAGGATGCGCTCGAACGTGCGGGTAAGGTCGATTCCCAGGCTCTGCGTGATGCCCTGGAGACGACCGAAGGGTTTAAGGGGCTGATGGGAACCATGACGATTGATCCTGCTACCCATAACCCCAGCAAGCCTTGCAGCGTTTATAAGGTCGATTCCGGCGCGTTCACTTACGTCGGCGATTTCAGCCCGGAATAAAATTCTGTATCGGGGAGAGGACCCCGGTCCTCTCCCCGATGCTTAGTGTGGAGTCAAGTCTATGTCGGTACAACTGCTGATACAACAATTGATCAATGGGGTGTCGATTGGCGGGGTTTATGCCCTTATGGCCACAGGCTACGCATTGATCTACAGCCTGTTGGGGTTCTCGAACTGGGCGCATGGGGACGTTGCCATGGTGGGGGCGTATATTGGCATTCTAACCCTGACCACCGGAGCCGTGCCCTTTTGGGTCGCAGTAATCATCGCTATTTTAGGCGCCGGGTTGGTCAGTATCCTGAACGAACGACTGGCCTACCGCCGGATCAGAAACAACAATTCTCCCACGATGTTTCTGATGATTGCGGCGATGGGGTTATCTGTGACTTTACAGAATGCGATCCTGGTCATTGTCGGGCCGAAATTCAAGACCTATCCGCAGATTGTCCCTGTTAAGGCAGTTGCTTTAGGCGAGATTAAAATTGGAACGCTGGATCTTCTTTCATTAGCTATTGCTGCTGTGGCGTTGGTCGCGTTGACCTTTCTGATCAACCGCACCAAATTCGGGCTGGCCGTCAAGGCGGCGGCTTCCGATATGCAGGTTGCCTCGCTGCTGGGCATCAATGTGGATAAGTACATCGGGTTGGTCTTTGGCCTTGCCGGGTGCCTGGCTGGCGTTGCCGGTGTTTTATTAGGGATGAAATATACCGTCTATCCGCAGATGGGGAATGTGGCTCTCAAGGCGTTTATTGCCTCCGTCTTTGGGGGCCTGGGCAGTGTACCCGGAGCAATTGTGGGGGCGCTTGCGATAGGCGTCATGGAGGTTCTGGTCTCTGGTTATGTCCATGCGGGTATGCGTGACCTGTTTACTTTTAGCTTGTTGGTTGCGATTCTCCTTGTCCGACCCAGAGGGCTTTTTGGCAAGAATGTTGAGGAAAAGGCTTGATGATGAAGCTCACTCTGGCTACAACATGGCGGTGCAGGGGGTAATATATGTCGGGATACGTCTCTGGACTTCTCATACTCGTTGGGATTAACATCATTGCCGTGCTTGGCGTTTCCATTCTGACGGGATTCACACGGCTGTTCTCATTTGGAAATGCCGGCTTTATGGCAATCGGCGCTTATACCGCGGGAATCTTAAGCAGTCGCTTTGGGGTCCCTTTCATCCCTGCGTTGATTGCAGGGGCTTTAATGGCGGGCTTGATCAGTCTGGCATTGGGCAAACTTACCCTGGGCTTGAAAGGGGACTATTTTTTGATCGCCACCTTAGGTTTCGGGGAGAGTCTGCGCGTTTTGATCGAGAATATAGAGATTACCGGAGGTGCGCGAGGGCTGGCCAATATCCCTCCGCGTACTACCCTGTTGGTTGTCTGGGTTTCGGTGGTCATTGCAATCATTGGAGCGTGGAACTTCCTTCATTCTAAATATGGTCGAAACTTGATGGCTATCCGTGAACAGGAGATGGCTGCGGACGCGGTGGGCATCGATACTGCCAAGTTCAAGACGCTGGCTTTTATGATTAGCGCTATCTATGCAGGATGGGCCGGTGGACTTTTCTCGCATTATTATACTTTTATCTCGCCTATATCGTTCGCCCTCTCCAAATCTGCGGAGCTGACCATTACCGTGGTGGTGGGAGGTCTGGGCAGTCTGACCGGTTCGATTATCGCCACGATACTTTTGACCTTGCTGCCCGAGCTTCTACGGGCGGCGTCCGTCTATCGGATGCTGTTTTATGGGATTGCGGTTGTCCTGATTGTCACGCTGCGCCCCAATGGGTTGCTGGGTTATCGCGAATTCTCGTGGGAATGGATAAAACGGCTCATAGCGCCAAAGTCCGGTTCATCCATTGAGAAGGGGGATGCATCATGACGGCTGTGCTGGAAATTGAGGAACTCTCCAAGAGCTTTGGTGGGGTGCAGGCGATCTGTAATTTCTCGCTTTGTGTCGAACCGCGGCGAATCTATGGGCTGATCGGCCCGAACGGTGCCGGCAAGACCACTATTTTCAATACGATTACAGGGATCTACCAACCGACCGAAGGGACGATCAAGTTCGAGGGACGTGATATCACGGGGTCGAAGCCGTACCAGGTTGCTCAATTGGGGGTGGGGAGGACCTTTCAGAATATTCGCCTCTTTACCAACCTCTCGGTTCTGGATAATGTCTATATCGCGTGCCATATGGATGCGGACTATGGGCTTTTGGAGACGATGCTGCGGCTGCCCAAATTCCGCAGGACGGAGCAGCATTTGAAGGACAAGGCGATGAGCTTGCTCGAACTGGTTGGCCTGCAGGACGAGGCGGACGCCATTGCCGGCAGCCTGCCTTATGGTCATCAGCGAAAGCTGGAGATTGCCCGGTCATTGGCTTTGAATCCCCGCCTGGTTCTGTTGGATGAGCCGGCTGCCGGGATGAATGCGGAGGAATCGACTGAATTGGTAGCATTCATCCGGGCGCTCTATGAGAAATTCGATCTGACGATCTTGATGATTGAGCACCACATGGATGTGGTGATGAAACTCTGTCAGGAGATTGCAGTGCTCGACTTCGGAAGAAAGATTGCCCAGGGTACACCTGCTGAAATCAAGGCCACGCCCTGTGTGATTGAGGCTTACCTCGGAGGTGAGATGCCATGCTGAAAATAGAAGGACTGTGTGCCAGTTATGGCGGCATCAAGGCCCTGCGAGGGGTGAGCCTGGAGGTCAATGCCGGCGAGATTGTCGCGGTGCTGGGCGCGAACGGTGCGGGAAAGTCTACCTTGCTCAAAACGATCTCCGGTGTGGTCAAACCGGATGCCGGGAGCATGATGTTCATGAGTGGGAGGATTCCCACGATACCTTATCGCGTTGTGGAGGTGGGGATTGTCCATGTGCCGGAGGGGAGGAGAATTTTCTCCGGCCTCACGGTTTTGGAGAACCTGATGGTAGGAGCGTTCCTGCGTGGGGATCATGAGGGCATCCGCGAGGATCTGGCATGGGTCTATGAGCTGTTCCCACGCCTCAAAGAGCGTCAAGATCAACCCGGCGGTCTTTTGAGCGGCGGTGAGCAGCAGATGCTGGCGATCAGCCGCGGCCTGATGGCACGCCCTAGATTGATGATGCTGGATGAGCCCTCCCTTGGACTTGCCCCGCTGATTGTGAATCAAATTTTCGATATTCTTGTGGAGATCAACCGGCGGGGTACGGCGATCCTCATCGTCGAACAGAATGCTTATAAGGCCCTCTCAATCGCTCACCGGGGATATCTCATGACCACAGGGGAGATTGGCCAGTCGGGAAGCAGTAAGGAATTGCTGGAGTCCGAGAACCTTTCGCAGATCTACCTCGGCTCTGACTAACCGACCCCGCCAGGGAATTTTGCGTTTCCGCTTTCTGCGTAGGCGCTGCGCCGCAGGCCGCAGTGCAAGTGCTTTGTGGCAGACAGCAGGGGAAACCCTTTAGAGAAAGGTAAAATCAGGAATGAAGAGACCGCTGAGTGTGGGTGTTTGGACTTTTGGGATGGGGAGCGAGCGTTATGTGGATAAAGGTTACAAGCCCTATCTCGCCTTCGATGAGCGCGTCAAGCGGATTGCCGAACTGCCGGGCGTCTCGGGCATTGAGCTGACCTTCCCCGGGGATGTAAATGCCCATAATCTGAACTTGGTGAAATCTATGCTTGGCAGCTATGGGCTGCAGGTTGCTGCACTGGGTGTGGAATTGGTCTGCGATGCCGAATGGCAGACCGGCTCTTTTGCTTCGGATGACCCGGAACGACGGCAGCGCGCGATCACTTTGACGAAAGAGGGCATGGAAGTGGCCCAGGCGTTGGGGGTCGATGTCGTGAGTCTCTGGCTGGGACAGGACGGGTTCGATTACGTCTTTCAAGCCGACTATGCAAGGGCCTGGCGCTCCCTGGTGACCGGGATCAAAGAGTGTGCCGAGTTCTTGCCACGGGTCAAGCTCGCTATCGAATACAAGACCAGCGAACCTAAGATGATGTGCTACGTGAATTCCGGCGGAAAAGCTCTGGCGCTGGCCCAGGCAACCGGCTGTGAAAATGTAGGTGTGAACCTGGATATCGGCCACGCGTTCATCGGTCGTGAGAACCCGGCTGAGGTTGCCAGTGTGCTCTTGAGCGAGAATCGCCTTTTTCACCTGCATCTGAACGACAACTATGGGATTGCGGACGATGATATGCCCGTGGGCGCGGTGCATTGGCCGCAGCTCATCGAGCTTTTCTACCGTCTGGAGTCGCTTGCTTACGCCGGCTGGTACAGCCTGGATCTGTACCCTTATCGTGATGATTCCTGGGAGGCCTGCGCGGCTTCAATTACGTTCATTCAGCAAGTGTGTGACCTGGTGGAGGACCCGTCGTTTGCAGAGGAACTGCACAAGCAGCAGGGCGGTGCCCCTTCGAAGGTTTTGCACTGGCTGTATAAAAAAGCGCTGATGCACTGAGGCTTCAGGCTCCGGCGCCGGAGAATTTATGGAAGGAGGTGGAAATCTTCTATGAAAGCAGCCGTTTGGTATGGACATCGAGATCTTCGGGTGATGGACGTTCCCGAGCCAACTGTGCGCCCGGGGTACGTCAAGGTTAAGATTGCCTGGGCCGGTATCTGCGGTACGGATCGACACGAATACACCGGCCCGGTTTTTATCCCTGTGAGCAAACCCAACCATCTTACGGGCAGGGTCGCTCCGCTTATTCTGGGGCATGAGATGGCCGGCAAGATCGTCGCCGTTGGGGAAGGCGTGCAGGGGTGGCAGGTTGGGGATCGCATTACTGCTTCCGGGAATTTGGTCTGTGGGGAATGCCGCTGGTGCAAGAGTGGCCGCATCAATCTTTGTGAACGACTGGCTTTCACGGGGATCGGTGAGGATGGCAGTTTTGCAGAGTACGTGGTCATCCCGCAGTATCAGCTCTTCAAGGTGCCCGACACCGTAGCGCTCGAAGAGGCGGTGTTGGCGGAGCCGCTTGCCTGCGGGGTCCACTCCACGAAGCTTATCGGCGATGTAAAAGACAAGCTGGTTACCATCATTGGCCCCGGTATTATCGGGATCAGTTGCCTGCTGGCAGCGAAGGCTGCGGGAGCGGCCCGGATCTTGATGGTGGGCGCGGGTAATACTCATGAAGCCCTGCTGCGGCGGTTAGGTGCCGATGCGTACGTGGATGGGCGAACGACCGACGCGCTGGCCTACGCGGAGCAATGGACCGATGGCAAGATGTTCGATGTCGTGTATGAATGCGTCGGTTTGGAACAGACACTTTCCACGGCCATTCGCTTATCACGCAAGGCCGCCAAGATCATGGTGATGGGTGTCTATGAGCAAGAACCGCATATCCCCATGAACTTCTTCCAGGAAGGGGAGCGCGTGTTGTTGAGCTCGCAGGCCTATGTAGATGAGCTGGCCATCGTCCTTGAGTGGCTCGCGCAAGGGAAAATCCCGGCTAAGGATCTCATCACGGCCAGAATTGCGCTGGACCGGATTGTCGAGGACGGCTTCGAGGAGCTGCTGCGGAATCCAGGAAAGCACATCAAGGTCGCGATTAAGATTGCAGATCTGGAATAACAACTGGAGTAAAGATTAACCTGAGGAAATAGAGATGAAGATAGAGAATGCGAAATTCGCTACGAAAGCTGTCCATGCCGGTCAGCACCCTGATCATGAGACCGGTGCTTTAGTCTCGCCGATGTATCTGACGAGTACCTATGTTTTCACTCCGGAGACGAAGAGACGCTATCTCTCAGGAGATAAGGAAGGCATTTTCACCTATGGTCGCTCACGTAACCCTACCCAGAACGCTTTTCAGGAGAAAATAGCTCGGTTGGAAGGCGGGGAGGCCGCACTGGCTGCGGGCTCGGGGATGGCAGCAATCTCGTTGGCTGTCCTGGGAATGGTGCACAGTGGTGATCACCTTATCTGCTGCCGGACGGTCTATGGCGGCACGTATGCGCTCTTTACGAAGATCTTCGAAGACTTGAAGATCGAAGTCACTTTCCTGCCGACGATGGACGAAGCATCGTTGGAAAAAGCCTGGCAGCCGAATACCAAACTGGTTTATATGGAGAGCATGCTGAATCCCACGCTTGAGGTTCTCGATGTCCCTGCCATTGTGGCCTGGGCACGGCGCAAGGGGATCCCGACGATGATCGACAATACCTTTACCACGCCCTATCTTTTCAGGCCGCTGGAACATGGGGTGGATGTGGTCGTGCACAGCACCACCAAGTATATCAACGGGCATGGCGATCACGTGGGGGGCATGATTGTCGGCAGTGCTGACTATATGGAGACGCTGCGCAGCAGCATTTACCAGGAGTTAGGGCCTGTCCCCAGCCCCTTTGCCTGCTGGCTGGGACTGAGGGGGTTGAAGACGCTGCACCTGCGGATGCGTGCGCATTGCGAGAATGCGATGGCGCTGGCACGGTGGCTCGAGACGCACCCGAATGTCGAGGTTGTGATCTATCCGGGCCTCGCAAGCCATCCTCAACACCTGCTCGCTGCTTCGCTGTTTGAAAATGGCTATGGGGGTATGGTGGCTTTCACTGTGCCTGGCGGGGTGGAAGAAACGCAGGTGGTCCTTGACCATATGGAGATGGCATACGACGCGGTCAGTCTGGGAGATTTGGACACGCTCATTGAACACCCCGCAACGATGACGCACGGTAAGATCCCCCCGGAGGAGCGTGTGAAGATGGGGCTGCCGGACAACCTTATCCGGGTCTCCGTAGGGGTTGAGGACATCGACGATATCATTGCAGATTTCGATCAGGCGCTGCGTTGCCTTTAGAGTATGGACGATGTCTATTTCTTAGCCATTGATGCCGGAACTACCAGGATAAAAGCGGGCCTGTTCAGTGAGACGGGCCACCTGTTAGACCTGGTCAAGGCGGATGTGGAAATTGCACGGCCTTTCGAGGGCGCTTGCGAAGTCGATATGGACGTCGTGTGGCAGAGTGTGTGCCGGCTGCTCCGCGACCTGATGGACCGCAACGCCGAGCGCTGGACGCGACTTTCAGGCGTCGGCGTTACCGGGCAAGGAGATGGCCTCTGGCCTGTCGGCATCTCGGGGAAGGCCGTGCGGAACGCAATCCTCTGGAATGACACTCGGACGAAGCATCTGCTGCTTGAAGAAGGGGCCGCCCTCGAGCAGTTCTGCCTGGAAAAGGGGATGACACCGCTTTTCCCGGGGGCTGCCCCTCTTTTGCTCAAATGGATCAAAGCGTACGAACCCGATCATTTCCGGAGAACGGTCAGGGTTCTGCATTGTAAGGATTGGATCAATCTGAAGCTGACGGGGCGGGCGACCACGGATTACTCCGATGCTTCCACGGCGCTTCTCGACGTTCTGAATAAGGAATATGTTTTCGAGCTTTTGCCTTTGTTGGGACTCGAGGGATGCGCGGAGCTTTTTCCCCCGACGTATTCCTCGACCAATATCTGTGGTGTGATTACCTCACGAGCGGCTGCAGAGACGGGCGTGCCGGCGGGCGTGCCGGTAATCGGTGGCGCGATCGATGTGGCGGCGGTGGCCGCCGGGACCGGCGCAGTGAACCCCGGGCAAGCGCTGACTATTGTGGGGACAACGCTGTGTAATGAACTGGTGCTGAACGCGGAGCAGGTGGATCATCGCGACCCACGGGGCAGTGTGCTTTGTCATCTTGTGCCGGAGCGGTATTTGAGAGTCATGGCGACCTCTAATGGAACGGCGGTCCTGGATTGGGCCAGGCAGACGCTTGCTCCAGGATTACCGTTCGCTGAGATCGAGCGAGGGATGGCCTCTCTGCCTGTGGGAAGTGATGGGGTGCTCTTTCACCCTTACTTTTACGGAGAACGTGCCCCGTTCAAAAATGCCTCTGCCCGCGGCGGTTTTTATGGGCTTTCGGCCCAGCATACCCCTATGCATTTGCTGCGGGCGGTCTATGAAGGACTGGCCTTGTCGTTGTACGATTGTTATCAATCTCTGCCCCAGGTGGAAAAGGATATCTATATCGCAGGGGGCGGCGCTGCCAGTGATTTTTTGTGTCAGATGGCGGCAGATTGCCTGGGCCGCTCTGTGGTGCGTCCGGCAGCCGCAGAGTTGGGGCTGAATGGAATTGCACAGGCGCTTTGTGCCACCTTTTCCGTTGAATCTCTTCGGGAGCATGCCTCAGCCGTGCCCCCTGAGCATATTTTCACACCCGATCTAAAAAAGCATGACCATTATGTGGAATTATATGCGCTGTTTGTTCAAATGCGGAAGGCCTCTGAAGACTATTGGCTGGGAAGAGAAAAGAGACTTCAGGGGTTGGATATCAGTTGATGAGGGGGCATGTTTGTACTCTGACGGCCCTTCGTTTGAAGCGAAAATAAGGTGAAAGGAATACGTGACTTAAGTATGGACGGGCATAAAATTGTTGTTACCGCGTCGATTGATGAAGGGCAGCTTTCGAGGTTGCGGGAGCGTTGTGAGGTTGTCACGCTTGGCTGGGGGACGACGGGCGAGCTTCTCGGAGAGACTGAATTGCGGGAAGCGCTAAAAGGGGCTGAGGTGTTGATTGTTGGCTACGAGCGTGTGTCCGATAGCGTCATCGCGGCGTCTGAAAGCCTTCGCTTGATTGCCTGTTCGCGGTCCAACCCGGTCAATGTGGATGTCGAAAGTGCTTCATTGCGGGGCATCCCCCTTATTTTTACTCCGGGGCGTAATGCTAACTCGGCGGCTGAATTTACCTTCGGGCTTATTCTGGCTGAAGTGCGGCATATTGCGCGCGCGCATCACAGCCTTGTGGCGGGGCGTTATTTGGGACCGCCCGCCACAGAATTTCGTGGCGCTTCGGAGAAAGACGATGTGGTCTGGACCCTGGACGGTGAGAGCCCTTATAAACGTTTCCGAGGGTGTGAACTTGCCGAGCGCGTGTTGGGATTGGTAGGGCTGGGCAACATTGGCGTCCGC
>JAVEWB010000053.1:0-9993 GCA_034004765.1 Anaerolineae bacterium | reverse complement strand
CCAACCTGCACCCGGTGATCCAGATTACCCGCCGCGATCTGCCGCGATCCCTGCGTCAATGTCATGAGAGGCTCAGCAAGCCGCCGTCCCAACACCCAGCCCCAGAAAGCTGCCACAGGTACCAGAACCGAGAAAACAAGCAGCAGAGTCTGCAATAATTGCTGTTCGCGGGCGAGCACCTGGTCAGCCGCAATATCCATGCCCAAAATCGCCTCGCGTTTCCCATTGAGCAGCTCAATGGGAGCATACCCCGACAGCCAGGTACCCCAACGATCCGTATAGAACGCCGTCTCTACCAGAGGTTCGTCGAGCGTGGCGAAGTTTTCCGCCAATGCCGGCCCCGCGTCATGATAGATTTCTCCATAGGCGACGCGATCAGCCAGGTTTTCCTCCCCATCAACCACAAAATAGAGCTCTCCGGATTCACTCTCACGCAAGGTGTAGATATAGCGCACATCCACGGTTGTATCGCGAATCTCACGCAGAACGCGCTGCATATAACCGTACGTCTGGCTCTGGTTGTTCTTAATCGTAGAATGGAGCTCTGAATCAATCTGGAGCGCCGCCACCCCCACAAGATCACGCAGTCGTGCACGGAGAGATTCACGCAAGAATCCGCGGGCATAGTAATAGAAGCCACCGATCGAGACAAGCAAAAGCAGAACTGTTAGCAAAGCAAAGCTGACAGCAAATCTCGTCTGTAAGCGCATGTATTTTTTAGTTTCTCCGTTTTTTGCCATGCTGCTCCTTACTCACCCGAACTCGATGCTGGCGTGCCCGAATCAAGCGGCGCTACTTCAGGCGGCACGAGGTAAAGGGTTACCTCACTGGCACCCAACAGGTGTCCCAGTTCGCGCACACTCTGCTCCATAATGGTGTCCGAGCTGGCACTGGACCAAACCAGATCCCCGACATGCCCCAACTGTTCCTCAAAGAATGCGCGTCGACGGCTTTCCAACAACAGGCGGGTGTTATCCAAGGCTGAACCCAACCGCCCCCCAGCCTCCTCTGCCAATGCAATGGTTTCACTATCCCAGCCGGCACCCTCATGCTGGCGAACAAAGGACAGGAACCCCAGCGGAATGCCACGGGCCAGCAAAGGGACCACCAGCAAGTGTCCCTCGCCCTGCTCCAGGGGTTCTACCACCGACTCCCCGGTTCGCAGCGCCTCCAACGCGACACGTCGGGCCTGCTTTTCCGGGACCTCGCCAATTTTGTAGAATGGCAGGTGTTCCTCTTCCAACAACGCGCCCCAGGATTCGGCGGTAGAGCGGGCGTAAAGCCGGTGCATCTCCTGGCTGCGCGTCTCAGCATCTTCCAACAGATAAAGGGTATCCAGGAAAGCCGCAATCTGATCAGCCAAAATGCGCAGCAGCCGGCGCTCCTCTTCCTCAAAGCCGGAGCGCTCTGTGTAAATATCCAATACTCCCGACACATCCCCACGCACAACCAGCGGTAAAGCCAGCTCAACGCGGCTGTTGGCATAGCGCATACTATCAGAAGCCGTCGTTATCTCCTCCCGCCCAAGCTGCACAGCGCGGCCAGGGAGAGAGTCCACCCCCACGGCCAGTTCCAGCCCCTTCTCCAGCCATGCTTCTCCCTGCTCTCCGTAAACAGCCGCCAGAACCAGGCGTCCGGACTGCCGGTCTATCGTAAAAAGATCTACATGAGCGAAGCCAAAACGCACGGCCAATTCCTGCATCACCCGCTGCTTGAATTCAGCGCGACTGTGCATCCGCGCCATGATCCGTGCCAGGTCCGCCGCGTGGGCCAGCCGCTCCGCTTGACGCTGTGCACGAACGGCTTCCTCCTCAGCCTGGCCCCGGCTTACCTCCAACTCATCCACAAGCTCCCGGCTCTGTCGCAACGCAGCCGAGAAGCGGTTGAGCAAATAGTCCAACGAGAATAATAAGATCCCGGCCAACAGCAAGGAAACGCCGGCACTGGAGGAAAGGAAAGCAACACTGCCCTGCACCTCAGCCGGGACCACAATCGGGGCGCGGACGAAGGCCACGCTGAAGACAATCAACATCACCCCAGAGAACAGAAATGCCCAAATGCCGCCATAACGGCCAAAGAAGAACAATGCGAGGAGCGGCACCACCAATAAGAAAAGACGACCATCGCTGCTCAAGCCCCAGTTGACCAGGTTCAAGGCCGCCATCCCGACCGTAACCAGAAGGAGCCCCCCGGCCTGGACAACATAAGGCACTTTGGGCAAAAAAGCAGCCAACAGCAGCAGTCCATAGCCCGCCAGATAGAAATAAATCAGTTGCGGGTTGCCGGTGACATAGGCATTGTAGGAACCGGCAAGCAGCGATACAAATCCCAATACCGCGATGAAACGCAGCAACCCGCGCACAAGTCGTGCGCGCCAGGCAAAAAGCTCCTCCGGCTGCTGTTCTAATTCCGGGCTCTTCTCCGTCTTCATCTTCTCAGCCATTGCTCCCCCCTGCCATAGGGTCATCCGAGCGCTCAAAAGCCACGGCGACGCCATCTGCCTGCAAAAGCTCCTTCAGTGAGGTTGCCGCAGTCGCCATCATCTCACGCAAATCCAGTGTGCCCAGCATCTGCTCGGCAAATTCGCGCATCCAGTGTTCGCGGGTCACCCGTTCCTGAGACTGCTGCACCAGCAGCGTACGCTCCATCGCCACCCCCGCCATATCCGCCAGCGCCAGGTAAAGCTGCTGTTCGGCACCGGTAAAAGCATGCAGCGTATGGTACGAAACAACGAGCAGGCCCAGGAAGCCGCTCCCCATCTGGATGGGGACAATCCCCAAACTGCGTGCTCCTGAGCGTGTCCGCAAATGCTCCAATGCCTGGCGATGCACCTCTTGCAAGCTGTCGTCCGGCGTGGTCAAATCATCCACGAAGAGCGGTTGGGTCAAATCCAGTGTCAGGGAGATCAAGTAATGCTCACTGAACAACTCGCTCTGTGCCAGCTCCGATTCAGGGAAGTTGATCTCCGAACCATGCAGGTCGGCCACCAGTCGCATAGCGCGCTGCTCGCGGTCGAGAAGAAACACAAAGACCTGCGTAGGATCATAGTCAAGCACCGTCTCGACAATAGCCGTATAGAGTTCTTTACCGGTGCGTGCGGTGGCCACGTGGCGTGCCATGCGGTAGAAGGGGCTGGTCGCTTCCAGCAATGACGACTCCTCACTGAGGCGGCGAGCATTCTCGATCGCCACGGCCAACTGTCCGGCCATGAACTCCAAAGCGCGCACATCATCCTGATCAAAAGCAGATTCCTCGGTGCTTTGCACGTTCAGCACCCCTATCACCCGCCGGCCAATCAAAAGGGGGAGCGCCACTTCGGAGCGGGTCAACGGAAGCAGGGGATTGGCAAAGCGCACCGCATCTTCTCCGACATCGAGGGCAATGCGTGATTGGCGGTTTTCCAGTGCCCAGCCGACCATCCCTTCCCCACGGCGCAAGCGGTGTCCTTCTGCCAGCATCTGCTGCCCGCCCTCAGAGGAAGCCGCTTTGAGCACCGCCCATTCCCCGCTCTCGTCCGTCAGGAAGATGCCTGTATGATAAAAACCAAATGAGTCCGTCACCAGGCGCACGGCCCGGGTCAACAACTGCCCCAGGTCAAAAATGGAGACAATGGCCCGCCCCACCTCCGCGCCGGCCTCCAACTGCATCGTACGGCGCTGCATCGCGTAGTTCACCGATTGCAGCGCTTTGGCGCGCCGATCCAGGTCCCCCTGCTCTTGCGAGAGCTTTTCAGAGAGCTCCAGCACACGCCCCAATTCTGCAGAGAGCAAAGAAATCAACGCTCCCACAGAGACAATCAACACCGTACTCACCAGCAAAAAAGCTACGGAGTTGCTGAGCAGATATCCCCAATCCACACCTGACCACACAAGTGCCGTGAACTGAGAAGACTCGGCGCTGGTCGCCACAGCTCCCAACCCCATAAGGGTGAAGGTCGATAGCACCAGTGCCGTCAATCCCTCACGCTGACCGAAAAAGAGGGTCACCATGACAGGGAAGGCCAGTAAGAAGATGCGGGCATCCGTCTCCCAACCGAATACCAGGACATCCACGACTCCCAAGATGTAGAAAAGCGCAGCAATGACGACAGCCTTGAAGATATACGGGATCTGTTTTACCAACAGGGTCAGCAAAATAGCGACATAGGCAGCGCAGTAGATACCGAGCAGGGTAAAATTCTGCGCTGAGTAGGCATTGCGCGCGGTGACGAGGACCGCCAGCGTGGCAACGACGATCACGGCAGGTGCAAGGCGGCCCATAAGCTGCTGCCGCAGCGTATGAAGCGCTCCTTGAGCAGAGAAATCCTGTGCTATGGCCTGTTCCTGCGCTTTATTCATCCTTCCTCCCAATCTACAAACCTCAGCAGCGTCAAGCGACGACCGAGTCTACCTCAGCCGCCGTTGACTCCGAATGCGTCATCGGGGCATGTAAGGGGAGCGAGAAGGTGAAGGTGCTTCCTTTACCAACCATGCTCTCCAGCCAGAACTGTCCCCCGTGAAGTTCAACAAATTCCCGACTCAGGGCTAAACCCAATCCGGCCCCCTGAGAACTTCGCTCTCCGGTGCCTTTATCGAAGCCCACAAAGATGCGATCCCGATCCTTGAGAGGAACACCCAAGCCCGTATCACTGACGCTGACATAGAGCAGTTCATCATCGGTCCATGCCCGAATCACGATCTGCCCCTGCTCGGTAAACTTGGCCGCATTGTTCAATAGATGCACCATGATCTGCCGCAGTCGATCCGGGTCCGCCCAAACCAAAGGCAGGTCCTCCTCGATCTCCTGGATCAACTCGATATCCTTCCCGCGGATCAACGCACTGGCCGTCGGCATCACCCCGATCATAATCTCCCGCAGATCCACAGCGCTCAACCGCAGTTCCATCAAACCGGCCCGAAGCTGCGAGATTGCCAACAGGTCGTTAATCAACCCCAGAAGGTGCTGGCTGTTGCTGTAAACCCGATGCAAGTCCTGTATCTGCTGCTCTGAAAGTGGCCCGTCCAATCCTTTTAACATCAACCGCGAGAAACCGATAATGGAGTTGAGCGGCTCACGGAGTTCGTGGGACATATTCGACAGGAACCGATCTTTGAAGACCTCGGCCTCTTCCAGTTTCTGCGCCGCCATCCGCTCCCGCTCGTAAGCCTGTGCATTCTCCAGCGCAATCGAGACCTGGTTCGCCAAATGGACCAGGACCTTAAGTTCATCCTCCTGAACCCCCTCGCGCTCCGCACTGAGCACCCCTAACGCACCGAGGACACGCTTTTCCATCTTGAGCGGGATCACCACCCGTGAGAGGGTCCGCTGGTACCAGGCCCCCTGCAAGATCGGCTCGCTCTGGATCTGCGGTTCGGCTTTGCGCAGAGAGCGCTCCAGCAGCGACCCGTCCCCGGCATGGATCTCGGCCGGCCAGTCCGCCTTCGCAGGGCTGACCGCGTGGAGCCGTGCCTGCCCGCCCCCAGGTTCCAGCAAATACACGGCCACAGAAGCATAAAGGAAATGGCCGGCAATCAGCTCGGCCACGCGATTCAACAACATCGCGGGGTCACGCACCGAAGTAATGGCCCGGCTCACTTCGAGGCTGGCCTCCAAATGCAGCGCGCGGCGCTGGATCTGATAGTTCACCTGCTGAAGCATGCGTGTGCGCTTGACGACCTTGGCTTCAAGGTCATCGTACAGGGATTTGAGCTCGGCCGCCATTTTGTTGAAGACATAGGTCAGGATACCGATCTCATCTTTCGAGGTCACCATGATATGCTGGTCCAGGTTTCCCTCGGCCATCTCCAGCGCGGATTCCGTGAGCCAGATAACCGGACGCGTGATCCGGCGGATGACCATCGAAGCGATAGCCGTCGTCACCAGAACGACCGCCAGGATCACAGCAATCAACGTCGCAGCAATGCGATCACTGGACGCCAGAACCTCGGACTGCTCCTGCTCTACCAGAATGCCAAGATCCAGATCGGGCAGCGGATAATAAGCCCCCATCACCGGGATGCCCGTGTGGCTGACGTAGAAGACGTGACGCTCAACCTGATCGCCCTTATACCCCGACGCACCCCACGGCATTGCCCGCTCGGCTGCGCCCCGGGACCAGATGGTATCATTCTGAACCATATAGATCTGCGTAGTGCCTCCCAATGACACATCGGCACGCATCGTCTGCTCCAGCGCGCTGAGGCGGTAACAAAGGAGCAGATTGCCCTCTTTTCTTGGCAAAGACAGAGCCACCGTCATATCCGGGACTCCCTCCAAATCGCTGGCAACAGCGCCATCCGGGCAGGTTCCAACCGTCCAAACGATATATCCGTTCTCATCCAACAACGTAGCCCCCCGCAGCCCGGCGTCGCGCTGCTGCAGGAGTTCCCAAGAAGGTCGCTGGGGGACTCTCCCAGTGGCACTATAAAAGTTTTCCGGAGAGAACAGTAACGTTTCACGGTCTTCCAACCATAATCGCAATTCCTGCGCCTTGAGTATCGCAACTGCCTGGAGCTTATTCTCCACTTCCCGCTGCAGGTTCAAGCGATTCTGCTGCACGGCATACCAACCGATCAGTGCCAGCGGCAAAATCGTCAAGACAAGAAGGGCGGTCAGAAATGTTCGTCCCAGCCCCCCTCGCATTCCCGTTGTGGGTATGGATCGAGAAGTCGCCAGAGACTCCCCATTTCTTAATTCGGTTCCCATACCTCCTCACCCAGGAGAGCCCGGCGCACCTGATCCGGGAACCGATCCGGGTCCAGCGGTTTGCCGATAAACCCATCAAATCCGGCTTTCCGCGCACGCTCAACGGACCCTTGAGAAACATTAGCCGTAACGGCGACAATAGGTACCTGTTCAAAACGAGGGTGCGACCGCAGAGACTGTAAAGACTCAAAGCCATCGGCATCGGGGAGCATCAGATCCATAAGGACAAGGTCAATGCCGCCCAACGTTTCTGCAAACTCCAAGACTTTCCATCCGGAAGCCTTCCATTCACATTTCTTGACCCCTAGAAAGGCCAACAGGCGCGTCATCAGGAGGAAATTGCTGAAGTTATCCTCCACAATCAGGATAGTAGATTCTTGGGGTGCTTTCGATTTTGTCATAGTCGCCAGCCTCTTCAAAGCCTTGCTTATTTCTTTCGTGCTCGTGCTTCTTTCAGAAACTTTTTGACCTGTTCGGGTAAAGCGTCCACATCGATAGGTTTAGGGATATAGCCGTCGCAGCCGGCTTCCAAGGTCTTCTCACGATCGCCATGCATCACATTCGCCGTCATCGCAATGATAGGCACCGCCGCCAACTCAGGGATTTGCTCGCGAACCCGGCGGGTCAACTCATACCCATCGATCTCAGGCAAGTTCATATCCATTAAAATGAGGTCAGGGTGCTCGCGCTTGGCCAACTCAATACCGCTTTTGCCATCAATGGCCTCAATGACAACAAAATCCTCTACCATCAGGATTCGGCGTACCAACATGCGATTATCTGAATTATCCTCAATGTAAAGAATCCGTGCCCCTGCAAATTCGTTGGGTTCATCATCCATAAAGTCGTACATGCGCAGCCCCTTATGCACTCTTTAGTTATTATTTCCTTACCGAATTATACCATGAAACACCCTGTCAAGTAAAATCTCAATGTAACTGTTTGGTTAAGGTTCTAGAAAGAAATGCCATCACCCCCAATTAAAAGATGTAAGAGCAGCATGAAGCCCTCCATATCTCTAGTTCTACTCACAATCGTATAAAATGCAACCCGGCGGGAAAAGGGGATGGGAGCACGGTATGGAAACCGCGGCCACTTTCTCCCTACCGAAATGAAACGCACCTAAAAGAATTGGGGGGACGCGGCGAAGCCGTGCCCCCCCCAAACCCCTCACATCTTTTTTCTAAAGCGTATCGGGTTCACGTACCCCAAACTATGCTGGCGGGAAGAGGATAAAGATCAAGTTGAGCAAAATCCCCGCCACGGCCCCCGTGGCGATACAGGGAAGCCCGTCCGGGAAAACACCGGGCACCACGACGGGGATATACCCCCCCATGATCTGCCCGCCAATCGCTACAATGGTGACCACAGCCCCCACCGCCAACTGGCGAGGGTCAAATAAGTTGACTTTCTCCGATTGAATCAGGGCAATACCCTGCATCCCAATGACCCCGAAGAGGTAAACCGTGAGACCACCGGTCACCGCGTCGGGGATCGTGTTCACCAGGGCCGCCAGCTTGCCCACGAATCCCAAGAGGATGGCAAACACAGCCGCCGTAAGCAGCACCGGACCGGAATAGTTGCGGGTGATCGCCATGAGCGAGTTATTCTCGCCGTAATTCGTCCCCGCTACGCCGCCGAACATGCCACTGATGAAGTCGGCAATGCCATCCAGGACCAGGCTCTTGCCAATATGCTCGCTCAAATGATAAGGCTCTTTGCCCATATCATGTGCCAGCTTGTCCACGTAAAGGCTGATCTGGTAAAGGTGCGCCGTGGATTCCGGGATGGTCGCGATCGCAATGACCGCAATGGCGGCGACAGACTCCCAGGCTTTGGGATTCCCAAAATCAGGCAAGGTGAACCGCGGGGCCACGAACCAGGAAGCTTTACTCACCAGTGTGAAATCGACCGACCCCGGGTAAAAAACCGCGCTAAAGCCATACCCCACCAATGCCCCCAAAAGAATAGGGAGCAGTCCAATAAATCCCCTACCCTGCAAATAGACCGAAAAGACCACGGTTGCAACCAGCGTCACAATGGCCACGACCCAATTGGTGCTGGACGTGTTCAAGGCCGTATTCCCCAACGTGACCCCAATCACCAACGCCACCGAACCGGTCAGAACCGGCGGCAGCACCTTGTCCAGTGCCTGTTTCCCAACCGCGGAAACGAGGAACCCCACCAGAACGTTGACCAGACCCGTGGCCACAATGCCAACCTGGGCCAACCGCACCGCATCCCCGGCATAGACGCCATAGTCCGCATGGGTAAGCACCAACGTTGCGGCGATGTAGCTGAAAGAAGAGCCGTAGTAGAGGGGGATGAACTTGCCGATCCAGAACCGAGAGAGCAGCAGTGCGGTGAGCGTGGCCAATCCGGAGACGGTCAGCACGGCACCTACATCAAATCCCACTAACAGTGCAACCAGCACCGTCGCGGGGAACATCGTGATCACATGCTGAAAGCCCAACAAAAGCATTTCGCCGAAAGAAGGCGCCTCATTGGGTAAAAATCCGAAAACCTTGGCTGTTTGCGATAACTTAGACATGCTTCTCCTAATTTCCTTTATAAGTTGGTTTGTGGTTCTGTGACATACAACACCTACGCACTACGCCGGCAAGGCAGCATGGAGTGCCTGGCTCCGTCCAAATCCGTCGGCCCCCTCACCTCCTTTCTCAAAGTGAGTGTGCTTCGAAACCAACACCGCCATACCCACACCCAGGGCAGGAAAAGGAGAGAGAGCCTGAGCAGAAGAAGCAGCAGAAAGGAGACAAACTGTGGGCAAGCTACGGGAAGGGATGAAGGCGGGACGCAGGAGGGCCGGAGGGAAAAAATAAAGCCACCGTTCAAAAGACGGTGGCTTTGATAGCTTCGATAATGGCTCCCCATTGCCCGACGGGCCAACGGGGCCGCTAAACGGCCCGAAGAGATAGGCTCCGTGAGTAGTACCTGTTTTAGGAAACACGCTCCATTATATGGAGAGCTGGATTTTTGTCAAGCAGCACGCTATTGGGTTCCCTTGCTCCCCGCCCCCGTCTCGGGGGCTCTGAGCTTCCTTCAACCTGACCCAATTCTTTATTCCACCCACAGGGGCACGAAATCGAATTTGTCCACATCGACCAGTCCCAGATCGGTCAGCTTCAATCTCGGGATGACCTCCAGAGCCAGGAAACCCAACTGCATGAAGGGGTCATGGAGCGGCGAGCCCAGGACCCGCACCGCCTCGAGCAGCGCATCCAACTGCGCGCGCACGCTCTCGACCGGCTGGTCGGACATCAGGCCGCCGATGGGAAGGGAGACGCTCCC
>JAVEWB010000052.1:8297-10355 GCA_034004765.1 Anaerolineae bacterium | reverse complement strand
CCGCAGGGCGGAGAGTGTCTCCCCGCGCCGGTCCCGCTCCAGCCCCACGTAGAGGTTCGTCAGGGTTTCCCCCAGCAGCCAGGCTACCTCCCGCGAGGGGGGAGCCTCCGGCAGGTGGGCCGGCATCGCGAGTGTCGCAGCGACGTGGGGCTGCTTCCAGACGATGCGGCCGGGCGCGTAGGAGATCGCTTCGAGCTCGGGCGGCTCGAAGACGGCAAATTCGCAGAAGATGTCGTCGGCAAAGAGAAGCTTGCAGCCGTCGTCGGTGTTGCGGAAGCAGTAGGCGATCGGGCAGAGATCGCTTAGCCAGCTCAGATCCTCCAGGTAGCCGCGCTTGCAGCCCTCTTCGACGATGGCGAAGAAGTCCAGGTCCGAATGGTCATCCAGACGCGCCAGCTCGAGGCCTGCGGATCCCAGGCCGATGAGGGCCAGCGCGTGGTCGCTCCGGTCGAGGGAGTGACCGATAGCATCGAGACGGTCGAGCAGGCGGCGGCTTTTGTCCATCGCACGTCAGGATTTTGGAAGCTCGGCGGTGTTGTCCTTATGCACCAGCACGGCGCCGTGCGCTTTGGGGTCGAACCCGGCGGGCCAGAGCGTGTCGGCGTTGTAACGTGCGTGTTTGAGAACCGTGTTGGAGAGATTGGCTTCCGACAGGTCAGCATCGAAAAGGGAGGCTTCCGTGAGGTTGGCCCGGGAGAGGTTGGCGCCGAAGAGGTGCGCGCCTTTCAAATTGGCACCCTCGAGGTTGGCGTCGCGGAGGTTGAACCCTTTGAGATAGGCCCCGGCCAGGTTGAGGCCTGCCATGCCTGCTTTGTCGATGGCCCCGGCGGCGGCAGGATTGAAGCCTGCGGGCCACACCGTGGTCTCGTCGTAGATGGCACGATGCAGGACGGCATGCTCGAGGTTGGCTTTCTCCAGCGTGGTCCCGGAGAGGCTGGTGCCTTCGAGGTTGGCGTGTTCGAGGTCGGCCCCCTCCAGCGTTACGCCTTCGACGGCCGCACCCTGGAGGGTGGCGTGTCGGAGGAGCGCGCCTTTCAGCGCGGTATCGGAGAGGTACGCTCCCTGGAGGTCGGCCCCCTGGAGGTTTGCACCGTCCAGGATGGCATCTTCCAGATCGGCTTCGTAGAGGCTTGCCCCCTGGAGGTTCGCCTGAGAGAGATTGGCGTGCTGCAGGTAAGCGCCGGAGAGATGCGCGTCGGAGAGATCGGCACCTTGCAGCCGGGCATGCTGGAGGTCGGCACTGAGGAGATGCGAGCCTACCAGGTTAGCCCCCTGAAGGTCGGCACTGCACAGGTCGGTGCTGTAGAGTGCGGCATGGAAGAGGTTGGCGCCGGAGAGGTTGGCCCCGTGGAGGTTGGCATGGGCCAGGTCGGCGCGTTCGAGATCGACGCCGGCGAGGTCGGCACCGTGCAGGACAATGATGGGCAGCTCCGCATCGATCAGTTGGGACTCATAGAGGAACTGGAGCACCTGGACTTTGCGGGTGTGATTCAGGCTGCGGAGGACGGCCAGCGTGCGGGCGTGGGCCAGCGTGCGGACTTTGTCCTGCAGCATCTCCCCATTTTTCCCTTCTTCATCTTCTGTCAGTGTCCCCAGGTTTTCTTCGAGGAGCAGGTCGGCCATGCGGTCATAGTAGGCTTCGAGGGTGGCCTGCTGGCGGCGGTCCAGAGCGATTTCTTTTGAGGTTTTCTCCTGTGCCCTGCTGAACCAGCCGACGCCAAGCGCGAGGGTGGCGGGGATGATGAGTAGTTCGAGCAGGTCCCATAGGGTCTTGGCGGGGTAATAGTCACCGGTGGGCGTGGTGACCGCATCGAAGCCGGTCCACTCGGGCCAGGCTCTGCCCTGCGTGAAGCGCAGGTAGAGGAGCCAGAGCGTCAGGAGGACGATAAGGACAGCGAAGACTACCTGCAGCGTACGGATAAGTTGGGCTTTCTGTTTGACGTCACGCATGGGTCCCCTCCTTCACAATAAGTAAGACACGATAAGTAAGATTCGGCAACCTGCTGCGGGAATTTTCAGAAACTGGCAGCGCTCATCCATTGAGCCAGCCGGCTGCCA
>JAVEWB010000052.1:0-8197 GCA_034004765.1 Anaerolineae bacterium | reverse complement strand
ATGCCCATGCCGAAGCCGCCGGTGGGGGGCATGCCGTACTTCATCGCATTCAGGTAGTCCTCGTCCATCGGCTGGGCCTCTTCGTCGCCCTCCGCGTAGGCGCGTCCCTGCTGCAGGAAGCGCTGCTCCTGCTCAAACGGGTCGTTGAGCTCGGTGAAGGCGTTGGCCAGCTCCATGCCGCCGACGAAGAGTTCGAAGCGTTCGACGTGGCTGGGGTCATCCGCCTTCTGTTTGGCCAGCGGGGAGATTTCCACCGGGTAGTCGTAGACGAAGGTCGGCTGGACCAGCGTCGGTTCGACTTCGGAGAGCAGGTTGTCGACCAGGTGACCCCAAGTCGCTTTGGTTGCCGCGGTGTAGCCGCGCTGGCGCATCTCGGCCCGCAGCGCATCCGCCTCCGGGAAATCGACATAGTCGATGCCGGTGCCCTCTTTGATCAGGTCGCGCATCGCCGCGCGCCGCCAGGGCGGCGTCAGGTCGATGGTGTTGCCCTGGAAGGTGATCTGCATCGTCCCCAGCACCTTCTGCGCCGCGTAGGAGATCAGTTGTTCAGCGGTCTCCATCACGCCGTAGAGGTCGGTATAGGCGCAGTAGAACTCGATCTGCGTGAATTCGGGGTTGTGCTTATAGGAGACGCCCTCGTTGCGGAAGTCGCGCCCGATTTCGTAGACGCGGTCGTACATGCCGACCATCAGCCGTTTGAGGTAGAGTTCGAAGGAGATCCGCAGGTAGAGATCCTGCTTGAGCTGGTTGTGGTGGGTGGTGAAGGGCCGTGCCGCTGCCCCGCCGTAGATCGGCTGCAGGATCGGCGTCTCGACCTCCAGGTAGTCGTGCTCATCCATCCAGGCACGCACGGCACTGATCATCCGCGAGCGGATGCGGAAGGTCTCGCGCACGTCGGAATTGACGGCCAGGTCGGCGTACCGCTGGCGGTAGCGTTCCTCGACGTCGGAGAACGCTGCAAAGCGCCGGAGTTCACCGTTCTCGTCTTCGTACTCTTTGGGGAGTGGCAGCGGGGTGATGGCTTTGGACAGCATCCGCAGTGCCTCTACGGCGACGCTGATCTCACCCGTGCGCGTACGGGTCATCAGGCCGCTGGCCTCGACGAAGTCACCCAGGTCGAAATCCTTCTTGAGGAGTTCGTAGGTGGTTTCATCCAGGGCGTTGCTGCGGATGAAGAGCTGCAGCTTTCCGCTGCCATCTTCGATATCGGCGAAGGCGACCTTGCCCATCAGGCGCAGGCTCACCAGTCGCCCGGTGACGGTCACGGTGGGGAGTGCATTCCCTGCGGCTTCTGCCTGCTCGAAGGCGGTGCGCGCCTGCAGCGCCGTGTGGGTGCGGTGGACGCGGGGCGGGTAGGGCTCGATGCCTGCCGCACGCAGATGCTGCAGTTTCTCCACCCGTTGACGTTCGAGATCGTTCAATTCCATTGGATTTCTCCTTCTGTTGTCGGCGCGTTTATATTTAAAAAGCAAGCCCATACAGCGGGTATGGGCTTGCCGGCATTATAGGATAGAGCTATTCAACGGTCAGGATGTGGAAGATGATGTTCCCATCGGGGGCGCGCACGATCGCTTTATCGCCTATGTGCTTGCCCAATAAAGCAGCTCCCAACGGCGATTCATTGGAGATCTTGCCCTCCATGGGGTCAGCTTCCGCCGATCCCACCATATGGTAGATCTCGGGGGTAGCTGCACCTTCCTCGAGTACGGTAACGTGGCTGCCTATGGTAACGACCCCTTCTTGATGATTCCCCTCGATGATCACGGCGTCATGTACTTGTTGCTCCAACGTGTAGACCCGTCCTTCGACAAAGGCCTGCTCGCGTCGGGCATCCTCCAACTCCGCGTTCTCGATCAGTTCTCCTTCTGCGAGTGCGTTATGGAGACGTTCGGCTACTTGCTGACGCCGGACAGTTTTCAAGAAATGCAGTTCTTCCTGCAGTTGTTTGTACCCCTCTTCGGTGAGGTACACCGGGTGCTCGCTCATAAGGTGGCTTTTCCTCCAGATCCGGTAATGATGAAGCCTTGGCAGTCTCTAATAACGAAAAAACCCGGGAGGCAACCTGCCTCACAGGTAAGGCGATAATACCATAAATCCGATTTTTGTAAAGCGCATTTCCATTCTTGATTCGCTATTTGCCGCTCGCTAGGCGTCGTTTTCTGTGTCCTGCGCGGCACAAGGGATGGGCAGGGAAAAGGCGAAGGTGCTGCCCTCTCCCACTTTGCTGGTCGCCCAGATCTGGCCCCCGTGGGCTTCAACGATCTGCCGGGCAATACTCAACCCCAAGCCGGAGCCGATGGCGCGACTCTCGCTCCCCGGCAGGCGCGCAAAGCGCTGGAACAGGCAGGGGAGCTGCTCCTCCGGGATGCCCGGCCCCGTGTCGATGACGGAGATCACCACCCGATTGGGCTCTGGATCGCAGGCAAGGGTGATCGTGTCTCCGGCATTGGAGTATTTGATCGCGTTGGAGATCAGGTTCAGTAGCACTTGATGGAGGCGCTCGGCGTCTCCATTGAGCGGCGGCAAGGAGTCTGCAATGCGGGCCTCCAGATGCATCTTCCGTTCTCGCGCTTTGGGGAGCAGCACATTCATGGAGTGCGCGATGATCTCGGGAAGTTGCAGGGACTGCTGCTTCATGCTCACCCGCCCGGATTCCAGTCGGGCAAGTTCCAGGAACTGGTTGACCATAGAGGTGACCCGCTCGGTTTCCTGTTGAATGATGTGGACGAACTGCTGCTGCTGTTCGGCAGAGAGCGCCGGGCGCTCCAGCAGTTCGGCGTAGGAGAGGATGGCGGTCAGCGGTGTCCGCAGTTCGTGGACGATCTCCGAGATCCAGTCATTTTGCTGGAAGAGGCGGGTGTTCTGTACGGCCACCGCCGCGATGCTGGCCAGTGTCTCCATCGTCTCGACATCCTGAGGCGTGAACTTGTGATGTTGGGCAAAGGTCAGCACTTCCAGAACGCCGATCATCTTGTCCCCAAAGAGCATGGGGGCGGCGACGATCGAGGGGGGAATACCCACCGTTTCGAGGCTGTACATCCGTGGGTCCGTGATGGCATCTTCGACGATGGCGGTCTGGCGGTTCTGGACGACCCATCCGGCCAGGCTGTTCTCGATTGGGATTTCCAGCACCTCTATATTGGTATACGGGCCGCAGGAAGCCGCAAACCGCAGCGTTTCACCGTTCTCCAGAAGCAGGATCGAGGCCGCATCCGATCGCGTTAGCTCGCGGGCGACTTCTACGATTTGCAGCAGCAGGGGGCGCATCTCGAGTGTGGAATTCAGCCGGCGGCTGACTGCCAGAAGGTTCTCAAGGACGGTGATGCGTCGTTTGAGGACTTCAGTTTCGTTTTCCACAGAGCTGCTCTCCTGTGCTGGCTTGAGGTGGCGTGGGCTATTCACGCTTGTGCAATCAGAGATTCTTCAAGATCGATTCGACAATCATGCGCACCTGCTGCGCAACCAGGCTTTGGGTCTGCATCACCACCAGCGGCAGCCCGCGATCCCAGCTTTCCATGGCCAGATCTGGCACAGGCGGGATGTTGCCCATGATTTCCTGGTTGAATTTTTCCTCGATGGTCTTGCGTGAGGTTGCCGTAGCTGCCGGGGCACGGTAGACGACCACCAGGCCGATCTTGTTCCGGCCGACGTTCATCTCCTCCAGGGCTGATAGCATCTCCTCGGTCAGGTTCATGACGATCTTGTTGGGCTCAAGTGAGATGACCACGTAATCCGCTGCGCGAAGGACTTCGGCTCCGATTGCGTCCAGTCGGGGTGGCAGATCCATGATCACGAAATCGTAATCGGTGAGCAAGATGCGCAGCAGCCGCCGCACGAAATCTTCGGTGAGCGCGGGCACAATGCCGGCCGGGCGCGCGCTGGAGGGCAGGATGAAGAGGCCGGAACTGTGCTTGATCATCTGTGCTTCGACCGCTTCGCGGGTGAGCGTGAATCCCTCTTGCTTGATCAGGCTTTGCACGCCTTGTTTGCCCGTCATGCCTACCTGCATGGCAGCGGAGCCTCCGCCGTCTTTGAGTTCGACGAAGACGGTCTTTTGGTCGGGCCGCAGCTTGGCGAACTCCAGCGCTGCATTGAGGGCTAAGGTGCTGTTGCCCACGCCACCCTTGACAGGAAGAAAGGCGATCAGCTTGCCCTGTTCTTCTTCGGCCATCGTGCGGGCGCTGCGCTGCAGCAGGACCTCGACGCGGGAGATCAACTCCGCCGGATGGATGGGTTTGGTCAGATAGTCGTCACCTCCGGCCTGGAAGCCGGAGATCTTGTCGTTGATCGAGGTCTTGGCGGTGAAAAAGAGGATCGGGATCTTCTCCGTCTCCGGAGATTTGCGCAACTGTTGGGCTACCCGGTAGCCGTCCATGTCCGGCATCATCACGTCTAAGATGATCAGGTCCGGCTTCTGCTCCAGTGCTTTCTCCAGGCCTTGGGTGCCTGTGGTAGCGGCGTCGATATCATACCCTTTCTTCTCCAACATTAATCCGATGAGTTTAAGGGCATCTACGTCATCATCTACAATTAAAATACGCCAGGTCATAGGTCTCCCCCCCGTTTTATTTTGGTGGGCTAAATTGTAAGTTTATTTTTTTTAGATTATACGTTTTCTAGATTATACCTTTAAGCATGTTTAACTTCAAGTAGCAAATGTGTTACGTGTGAGTTTCATTTACAGAGACAAATTGTTATTCTGCAAGCGGGGGAAAAGAGGGGGCTGGAGCGCGCCCAAAACTCCTTGACCCTTTTTAGGCGGGGACACCCTGCGTGATGGCCCAGGTGAGCAGTGCTAAAACTCCCAGCGCGGCGAGCGCGTACTTCAGCAGGTGGCGCATCACCTCGCCTTCTTGATCGCCTGCTCCCACTGTGCTGCATCCCAGGATCACCTTAGCAGGGGCGAACGTCGATCCCAGTGCGCCTCCTGCATTTTGTGCGGCCAGGATCACCGGCGCGGCATATCCGAGCATCTGGGCGATATCGCGCTGCAGCGCCCCAAAGAGCACGTTGGAGTTGGTGTTGCTCCCGGTGACGAAGGCTCCCAATGCGCCGATCAGTGGAGAGACCAGCGGGAAGGCGCGGCCCGTTACGCTTGCCAGTGTTTGGGCCAGGATGGGGAGCATTCCGGCGTGATCCAGTGTGGCAGCCATTGCAACCATGAAGAGAATGCCGGGTGTGGCATCCATGCCGCGCTTGACGGCCTGCTGCACGATCTGCGACCCGCTCCCGGTCTGTAGAACGCCCTTCAGCCGGCTTACCACGAAGGCAATCAGCGAGGCGTAGAGCAGCAGCGCACCGGTGTGGCCGAAGGGGGAGATCCCCCGTGTGAACCCTGCCGGCGTGGTCCAGCCGCGCGTGGTCGCGACCTCCGGTACCTGGATCTGCACGGTGAGGGCATTGAGGGCTGCGCGCAGTGGCAGGATCCATTGGGCGGCGAAGATGAGGAGCAGGATCAGTGCATAGGGGAGCAAGGCTTTGCGCAGCAGGGCGGGCGAGAAGGAGGGGGCCCGGGTGTTGCGTGACAGGGCCCAGAGGCTCCCCACGAGCAGTCCGGCGAGTGCCCCTAACATGGCGGCAATGTTCCACACACCCACCGTCACGCCGATCAGTTGCACCCCGGCGGTGACGCTGCTCATGACGAGCAGGGGCAGAAAGCATTCACGCAGCGCGGGAAAGCCTCCGGCGGCCCAGAGCGTGGCAGCACCCATGAGCAGGCAGGTCAATCCCAGGTAGGCCGCACTCCAGGGAGCTAAGAGCGCACCATCGATCCCTGTGGCTGCAAGTAATGCGTAGAAGGGGGAGCCCAGGGAGCCAAAGGAGATGGCCCAGGCGTGCCCCAGTGAGGGCAGCACCACGGCCAGCAGTGGCGAGAACCCCATGCCCACCAGCAAAGGGGCGACGATGGCGGCGGGCACGCCGAAGCCGCTCACACTTTCCAGGAACGAGGCAAAGCCCCAGGCGATCAGGAGCACCTGGAAGGCCCGGCTGGGGGAGAGGCGCTTCAGCAGTTCGGCCATGGACTGGATCGTTCCGACCGTTTCGGTGACGCGGTAGAAGAGCAGTGCCCCCCAGATGACGTAGAGCACATAGAGCGCCAGGAACAGCCCCCGGACCTGCGCCCAGAAGAGCACCGTCGGGGTGGCTCCAAAGTGCAGCCCGGCGATGAGCAGTGTGCTTGCCCATCCGGCCATGCCTGCATGGAGGCTTTTCCAGTGGAAGCGCACCATGAGGAACATGACCAGCCCTATCGGGAAAAGGCTGAGTAGAAGGTCTGCAATCTCCATGATCTTATCCTTTGTTCACGATTCGCCCACTTACAAAAAGCCTCTCGGCATGATCTATGATGCCGAGAGGCCTGAGGGATATGATAGGCGACTTAGTTACTTTTGTAAAGCTGTGCTTTGAGTGAGATCACCTCGCGCCGCAGTTGGGCGTCTTCCTCAATCTGGGTGCGGATGCGCTCGTAGCCGTACATAACCGTTGTGTGATCGCGCCCCCCCAGGTAGCTCCCGATTTGGGGCAGGGAGGCCTCGGTCTCCTCGCGCAGCAGGTACATGGCGATCTGGCGCGGGAAGGCGATGCGGCGGCTGCGGCAGGCTCCTTGCAGCTCCTCCAGCGAGAGATCGTAGTAGGTGGCCACCACTTCGAGGATCTCCTCAGGTGAGAGTTCGGGGTGTCTGGGCAGCAGGTTGGCAAGCGCGTCGCGCGCCGTTTCCAGGATCAACGGCTGCCCCGTTAGTTTGACAGCGGCCAGGATCTGGTTGAGCGCGCCCTCCAATTCGCGGACATTGCGCTCCACATTGTTGGCGATGAATCCCAGGACGTCGTTCGGCACATCGATGTGCAGGCGGCTGGCTTTCTCCTGTAGAATGGCCAGGCGTGTTTCGAAATCCGGCGGCTGGATGTCCACGATCAACCCCCACTCGAAGCGGGAGCGGAGGCGCTCCTCTAATGTCACCATCGCGCGGGGTGGGCGATCGCTGCTTACCACGATCTGCCTGCCGGTGTCGCGCAGGGCATTGAAGGTGTGAAAGAATTCCTCCTGGGTGCTTTCCTTGCCGGCGATGAACTGGATGTCATCGACCAGGAGGACGTCGGCATTGCGATATTTATCACGGAAGGTATCCGTGGTATGCGTGCGGATGGCGTTGATGAGATCGTTGGTGAACTCTTCCGAAGAGATGTAGAGCACTTGTTGGGCTTTGCGGTGACAGATGTGCCCGATGGCGTGGAGGAGATGCGTCTTTCCCAGCCCTACGCCACCGTAGAGGAAGAGCGGGTTGTAAACGCGGGCCGGTGCTTCGGCGACGGCCATCGAGGCGGCCTGCGCCAGACGGTTTCCCGGTCCGATAACGAAGTTCTCGAAATTATATTCTTTGTTGAGCCCCGGATCGCGCGGCGCAGTGGGGGGAAGCAACGGGGTTTCTGCCTGGAGCAGGGGTGTGGTAAGGGCTTGCGCCAGTTTGCCTTCCCAAACGACAAAGCGCGCTTCTGTCGGCTCCCCGACCACATGGTTCAGGGTTCTTTGGATGACCGGGTAGAGGCGGTTTTCCAGCCATTCAACCGCGTATCCGTTTTTCACACCGATGACCAGTGTGTTCTCCCCTTCTTTGCCGATCGAGCGGGTATCCCGCAGCCAGGTGTCGAAGGTTGCCCGGGTCATCTGAAGTTCTAATTCGCCCAGCGCTGCTTGCCATATTTTTTGCGAATCGAAGCTAAGCATATAATACCCCTTGTGAGCGAGGGGACGCAAAGAACCCTCGATGATCGAAAATGTCGATTGAATCGCAGTACACGCTAAATTTTGTTTCTGTAAGGCTCGCCCGTGGTTTGGTGACAATCTCAGCCAGCGCCAAACACAACTATGCAGTATTTTTTGTGCTTTCGGTGTTTATCGTTACGGCGCTGGCCCTAATGTGGCTGAACCGCAGATGTACCCTGCACCTGAAAGTACGCTTACCGAGAATGGGCGTGTCAGGGAATGTTCCTTGACATCGCTTTCATTCTACCAGAAAAACGACGGAAGGGCAATCCCCAGAGGCCCTACTTTCTTTAAAAAAAACTCAGTTTTAAGGTTGCTCTTTCCGCTGTGGATAACAATTTTTGTATCCCATATGTGTGCCATATCTTGGGGTCGCCGCTCCTGTATCTATGGGAAGGGAGGTGGTTATCTCTGTGGAATTCCGAGTCAAAT
>JAVEWB010000051.1:0-10385 GCA_034004765.1 Anaerolineae bacterium | reverse complement strand
GGGAGGGCGCATGAAACCGGTGCGCCGGAGAGCGGTGCTGCTGTGGCACCAGAGGATTGTGTATGAAGGGGAGACCGACTGGCTCCCCTCTTTTGTAGTTATGCGATGAACGATCTACGCTATTGGCTAGGGCTTAATCAAGTACGCGGAATCGGGCCGGTGCGTTTCCGCGCGCTGCTGAACTTCTTCGGGGACCTGAAGACGGCCTGGGAGGCTCCCCGTGCTGCCCTCGAGGAGGCACGCCTGGATAGCCGCGCCCTGCACAATCTCTTACAAGTGCGGCAGCAGGTCGATCTGGATCAGCTTCTGCAGCGGGTGCAGGCAGCCGGTGTGCAGGTGCTTACCTGGGAGAGCCCCGATTATCCGCCTCTCTTATTGCAGATCGCAGACGCGCCACCGGTTCTGTTCGTGAAAGGGACGCTCAATGGTGACGAGTGGGCGGTGGCGGTGGTGGGGACCCGCAAGGCGACGCCTTATGGCCGCGAGGTGGTGCATCGGCTGGTGGAAGACTTGGCGCACAACGGCGTCACGGTGGTCAGTGGATTGGCGCGCGGCATCGATGGCATTGCGCACCGGACGGCCTTGGAGGCGGGAGGACGTACGGTTGCCGTTCTGGGCTGTGGTGTGGATGTGATTTACCCGCCCGAACATCGGCAACTGGCGGCTCAAATTGTAGCGCAGGGGGCGCTGGTCAGTGACTACCCGCTGGGGACCAGCCCCGAAGCGGCAAATTTCCCGGCGCGCAACCGCATCATCAGCGGGCTGAGCCTGGGTGTGGTGGTGATCGAGGCCGGTGTGACCAGCGGCGCGCTCATCACGGCAGACTTCGCCGCGGAGCAGGGGCGCGATGTCTTCGCGGTGCCCGGCAGTATTCTCAGCCCTGCTTCAACGGGATGCAACCAGCTTTTGCGCGATGGTGCGGCTGTGGTCACTGAAGCACGCGATATTTTGGAGACCCTGCATCTGAATCATCTGCCTGAGCAGAAGGTCATGCGCGAACTTCTCCCCGCCGATGAGACGGAGGCTGCGATTCTAAAGCATCTGAGTGCCGAGCCTTGCCATGTGGATGAGCTATCGCGGGCGGCGGCCTTGCCTGTGGCGACCATCAGCAGCGTGCTGGCGCTCATGGAGCTGAAGGGGATGGTGCGACAGGTTGGCACACTCCAGTATGTTCTGGCGCATGAGCCGGGAGAGACCTATACCTGGTGACGACCGTGAACTACTTCGCCCTCATCCACAAGTACATCGCTCCGGATTCCAAAACCTATGCGCTCTACTTGCCGCACGTGGCTTCCGTGGCGGCAAAGGCGATCCGGCTGGGGGTGCGTCTGAGACTGGACGCGGAGCAGGTGCGTTTTATCGAAGAGGCCGCGATGTTGCACGATATTGGGATCGTAGGGATCCGTTCTGAGTGGTTGGGATGTACCGGAACACTGCCTTACATCTGTCATCTGACAGAGGGGCGGCGGATTCTCGAAGCGGAAGGGCTGCCCCGCCACGCTCGGGTAGCTGCCTGTCACGTTGGTCTTGGCCTCACCAGGGAAGAGATCCTTGCGCAAGCGCTTCCGCTTCCCCCGGAAGATTTTTTACCCCAGACGATTGAAGAGCAGATCATTAGCTGGGCCGACCTTTTTTTTAGTAAGATACCCGAGAGGGCCTGGCAGGAAAAATCTATAGAGGAGGTGCGTCAGCACGTGGTCAGGTATGGGGAGCGGCAGTGCCGTCTCTTCGAGGAGTGGCTGGCGCGCTTTGGTGAATAGCAGGAGATGAGGATGGACGAACACTTTTATGCTTTGATCATGGCCGGGGGTGGGGGAACGCGGCTGTGGCCGTTGAGCCGTCAGGCCCACCCCAAGCAGACGTTGACCCTTTTTGGCGACCGCTCCATGTTTCAATTGGCGGTCGACCGCCTGCTGCCCCTTCTGCCGTTGGAGCGCATCTTCGTGGTGACTGCGGCGGAGCAGGTCGCGCCGCTGGCCGAGCAGGTTCCCGGGCTGCCCCGTGAGAATTTCATCGTGGAGCCGCAGGGGAGGGGGACGGCCCCGTGTATCGGGTTGTCCGCGCTGCATCTCCGAGCGCGGGACCCGGAGGCGGTGATGGCGGTGCTCACCGCCGATCATTATATCCGCGATGTGGTGCGCTTCCGGGCGGTTCTTGATGCGGCACGGCAGGTCGCGCAGCAGGGGTATCTGGTGACGTTGGG
This sequence comes from Anaerolineae bacterium, assembly GCA_034004765.1. GTDB lineage: Bacteria > Chloroflexota > Anaerolineae > B4-G1 > SLSP01 > JAVEWB01. The sequence goes on along the minus strand of JAVEWB010000051.1, from coordinate 8,182 downwards.
CATCACGCCGACGTATCCGGCTACGGGCTATGGCTACATTGGTCAGGATGAGCTGTTGGACGAAACCGCGGGGTTTTCCTGCTATCGGGTGGCGCGCTTTACCGAGAAGCCCGATGCAGCGACGGCACTGCAGCTTTTACAGCAAGGGACCTACGCCTGGAACAGCGGCATGTTCATCTGGCGGGCCGATCGGGTGCTGGATGAGATCGCGCGCTGGATGCCATCGCTGTATGAAACGTTGAAGACCCTTGAGGGGACCTTGGGGACACCGGGCTATGAGGAGCAGCTCATGCAGCTCTGGCCGACGGTGCGCAAGGAGACGATCGATTACGGGGTGATGGAGAAGGCGGAACAGGTCGCAGTCATCCCTGTCGATCTGGGCTGGTCGGATGTGGGAGCGTGGCCGGCCGTTATGGAGTTGCACGAGCCTGACGCGGAGGGGAATGTTCTCGTCGGTGAGGTAGTGGCGCTGGACACCAGCGAGACGATGGTTTTCTCACAGGCCCATCGTCTGGTCGCGACGATCGGGCTGCGCGATGTGATTGTGGTGGATACACCGGGTGCGCTGTTGATCGCGACGCGGGATCAGGCTGAGCGAGTGCGTGAGGTGGTGGATCGGCTGAAGGCGCAGCAGCGCGAAGACGTATTGTAGGACAACCCGCCGGATTGTCCGTGCTTGACAGCATAAGACTTCCTTATATTATATGGTGCTTATCCTGGCAGGCTGGCAACTTTGAGTCCAGGGCACCTGGCAAGATCTTATAGTGGGGAAGGTATGTCTGAAAAACTGAATCTGGAAGCATACTGCGTCAAATGCAAGACTAAGCGGGAGATGGGGGACCTGACGCCGGTCTTCACGGCGAAGGGGCAGCCTGCCGTGCAGGGAGTCTGCCCGGTTTGCGGGACGAAGATGTTCCGTATGGGGGCAACCCCTTTGCACGAGGGGATGACACCGCCTGCACCGCCGGAACCCCCGAAGCCAACCGGGAAACTGGTGATCGTTGAGTCTCCGACCAAAGCACGGACGGTGGGACGGTTCCTCGGTAAGGGGTACATCGTCAAGGCCTCCGTGGGACACGTGCGCGATTTGCTGCGATCGCAGCTTTCAGTGGATGTCGAGCATGATTTTGCGCCCAAGTATCGCGTTCCCAATGAGAAACGCGCTGTGGTCAAAGAGTTGCAGGCGGCGGTAGCGAAGTCCGGTGAGATCTACCTGGCTACAGACCCTGACCGCGAGGGGGAGGCGATTGCCTGGCACCTCAGTGAGGTGCTGAACCTGGAGCCGCAGCATACGCATCGGGTGGTCTTTCACGAAATCACCGATACGGCGGTTGGAGAGGCTTTTGGACACCCGCGGGATCTTGATATGGATCTGGTGGATGCGCAGCAGGCCCGGCGCGTTTTGGATCGCCTGGTCGGCTACAGCCTGAGCCCGCTTTTGTGGCGCAAGGTGCGCAGCCGCCTTTCCGCCGGGCGAGTGCAGTCTGTGGCACTGCGCCTCGTTGTCGAGCGCGAGCGTGAGATTGAGATTTTTGTCCCGGTGGAGTACTGGTCGCTGGATGCCGAACTGGCCCATAAAGCTGTTGAGCACAAGAAGCAGCCGCATTTCAAAGCACACCTGGCTAGAATTGGCGATAAAGAAGCGGATTTGCGCACCGAGGCCGATGTTCAGGCCATTCTCGATGATCTTGAGGCGGCCGAGTACGTCGTCTCCAAGGTCAAAGAGGGTCAGCGCACCCGTCGACCTTCACCGCCGTATACGACCAGTACGCTGCAGCAGGAGGCATCGCGCAAATTGGGCTTCACCGCGAGCCGCACGATGCGCATTGCCCAACAGCTTTACGAGGGCCTTGATCTCGGCAACGGGCAGCCGGCGGGTCTGATCACTTATATGCGTACCGATAGCACAAATGTGGCAGAATCGGCACAGGAAGAGACCCGTCGCTACGTCCAGGAGAATTTTGGGGCGCAGTTTGTGCCCCCTGAGCCTCCCAAGTACCGGACGCGGGCAAAGAGCGCTCAGGAGGCCCATGAAGCCATCCGCCCCACCAGCGTCTATCGTACCCCGGATGCCATCAAGCAGTATCTGAGTCGGGATCAATTCAAACTTTACGATTTGATCTGGCGGCGTTTCGTTGCCAGTCAGATGCAGGCGGCGCTTTATGATACCCGGAGTGTAGAGATCCTGGCAGGCAAAGGGGAGGCCAAGCCCTATCTTTTCCGGGCTTCCGGATCCGCTCTGCGTTTTCCCGGTTTTCTGGTGGTCTACGAGGAGACTAAGGACTCCGACGATAAAGAGGAAAAGGCGCAGCAGATTCCGCTTTTGCAGGTGGATGATCTGCTGAATCTGATTCGCCTGCTGCCGGAGCAGCACTTCACCCAGCCGCCGCCGCGCTATACGGATGCAACGTTGATCCGCGCGCTGGAAGAATACGGCATTGGCCGTCCTTCGACCTATGCTCCCATTCTCGGCACTATTCAAGAGCGGGGGTACGTGCGGCGTGAGCAGCGCCGCCTGTATCCTACTGAGACGGGGTTCCTGGTGAACGATCTGCTGGTGGAGCATTTCCCCGACTTGATCAGTACGGATTTTACCGCTCGGATGGAACAGCGACTGGATGATGTCGCCGAAGGCCATCAGGAGTGGGTAGCGTTGCTACACGAGTTTTATAAGCCCTTTGCTGCCACACTCCAGCGGGCCGAGGAAGCGATTCCCAAGGTCGAACAGATCGAATATGTAGGGCGCGACTGCCCGGAGTGCGGTCATCCGCTTATCATCCGCTGGGGGCGGTACGGAAAATTCATCGGCTGCTCGAACTTCCCCGAATGTCGCTACACCGAGCCCTGGCTGGAGAAGGTGGGCGTTCATTGTCCGCAGTGTGAGGATGGCGAGATAGTGGTCAAGCGCACGCGCAAGGGACGTGTCTTCTATGGCTGCTCGAACTGGCCTGCCTGTGAGTTCACCTCCTGGAAGCGGCCGATCCCACAGCCCTGCCCCTCTTGCGGCGGCCTGCTGGTCATTGTGAGGAAGGGCGTTGCGCAGTGTGTGGCTTGCGAGACGCAGGTGAACCTGGAGGCGGAAGCCGTAGAGCAGGAAGAGATCTCAGTGGTATAATTTAGCTGGATCTCTTTTGTAGGGGGAGGAGAAGCAATGAGCACACTGGATATACTTTTGCTTTTTGTCGGCGTCATCTTCGTGGCGTTGGGATTCTATTTCCGCTTCTTGCGCTCCGCGGCAATGCTTCTGTCCGCCTACATCGCTACGCTCTCAAGCCTGCTGTTGTATCGGGAAGCGGCCTATCGGCTTCAGGCGATCGGCGGTGTCAGCTCCCTTTTCGATGGGATTGTCTTTCTGGGGCTCTTTTTCCTGGTCTTCATCGTTTTCATGATTGTGACCGGCGTCGCTTACCCTGACATGACGCTCCCCAAATTGGGATTCCTGGACCACCTGTTGGGCGGCGTCGGCGGCATTGTCGTCGGGATCATTGTGATGGTCGTATCCTATGCTGCTTTGAGCCTGATCGTGAGCGAGCAGTGGGAGCCTTATGCCTCGTTTGCCAATTTTTACATGCAACACGCGAGGATGCAACTTGGGCCGTTCCTTAGAACGATCCGTTCACTTTATGCCTATCTGTTCTACTTCTTCTTCTTCAAAACGGGCTTTCCCCCCGCTTTTGTGGTTTGATGGGGTAGAAGGGCGTTTTTCTTTCCGAAAGTGAGCTTGTGGGATGTTGAGTATCCTTGACGTGCTGCTGGTTTTCAGCGGTCTGGTGCTCTTTGCCTGGGGAATTTATCGCCAGACTGTAGGCATGCTTTTGACCTGGGTGTGTTTCTGGGCCTCCGTTGTTGTGGCCGGCGCGGTAGTTCTCATGGTGGGAAGTGCTCATGGTTTTGGGGCATCGATCCAACAGGCTTTATGGGGAAATGCTCTTTCCATTCGGTTGCTGCAGGTGGTGTTGTTCCTGTTCTTGGGCATGACAGTCTTTGTGATACTGCACCTGCTGGTACATCTGGTAGCCCCTAATCCGGGGATCCCCAAGCTGGGGTTGGGGGATAATGTCTTGGGCGGGCTGTTGGGCATTCTGTTGGGGATTGCATGGATGGCGATCATGGGTAATTTGTGGCGGATTGCCGTCAGTGTCTCCTGGCGGCCTTATGACCTGTGGCAGTCGATGCAGATCGCATACCGCGGCAGCTTCCTGGTTCCTTACGTGCGTCTGGCATTGCCAACCGTTGGGAAGCTGTTTTTCCCATTTGTTTTTACCGGGTACCCCGTGGTGTTGATCCCCTGATCTCTGTGTCCGCTGTGCTGTTGGCGGCGGGTATGGAGCACCATGCAGTATGCAAGAGGGCGACCTCTTGCATAGCTTTGTTATTTGCCCCTAGTGGGATTTTGATGAGTGGACGATGAAATCTTACGCTGAAACACTGGACTATCCTAAGATTTTGGAACGACTGGCGCGCCATACAGACTTTTCTGGTGGCAAGGCGCTGGCTTTGGCATTGGAACCGACGACCGATATTCGAGAGGTGCAGGAGCGGCTGAATCTCACCGCAGAAGGGCGGGCATTTCTGAAGGCGCACCCGGACTTTGCGTTGGGCGGCGTGACGGATATCCGCTCTTGGACTGAAGAGGCACAGCATGGTGTCGTGTTGGACCCCGGCATTCTGCTGCAAGTGCGGGATACCCTGGTGGCAGCGGAGCGCTTTTACCGCTTGCTGACGCGGTTGGAACCGCAGTTTCCCGGTCTGGCCGACATTGCCTGGCGCATTGTGCCACAGCCGCCGTTGACGGAAGCCATCGATCGCGTTTTGACCGAGCGCGGGGATGTGCGCGATGATGCTTCGCCGGAACTGGCACGCATTCGTCGGGAACTCAGGATCACGCAGGACCGCATTCAGGATAAACTCCAGCGGATGATTACTTCTTCTGGCGTGGCACCTTACCTTCAGGAAGCTTTGATCACACGTCGCGAGGGGCGGTTTGTCATCCCGGTGAAAGCGGATTTCAAAGGACAGGTGCAGGGCATTGTCCATGACCGTTCATCCAGTGGGGTGACGCTCTTTGTGGAGCCGATGCCGGTGGTAGAGATGAACAATGCGCTCCGCGAATTGAAACTGGCTGAGGATGAGGAGGTTCGACACCTCCTTCTGGTTTTAGTGGCGCACCTGGCGCGGGTAGCGGATGAGGTGGAAGCCACTGTGGTTGCGCTTTCAGAGCTTGATCTTGTTTTTGCCTGCGCGCGTTATGCAGAGGAGTTGGGAGCCAGCCAGCCTCAGATTCTGCCGATCCCAACGCACCTGCCGGAGGTCCGGGAGGATAATTGGCATCCGGGCAGTGTGATTCGCCTTTATTCTGCTCGTCACCCTCTGCTGGATCCTGTCCGTGTTGTGCCGATTGACGTCGTTTTGGATGAGACTACGCACTTTTTAGTGATCACCGGTCCGAATACCGGTGGGAAGACGGTCACGCTCAAAACGGTGGGGCTGTTGGTGTTGATGGCGCAGGCCGGGATGCACATCCCGGCAGCTCCTGATTCGGCGCTTTCCTGCTTCCAGGCGGTTTACGTCGATATCGGTGATGAACAATCGATCGAGCAGAGTCTTTCGACTTTCTCGGCGCATCTGGCGAACATCACTGCGTTCCTTGAGAAGGTGGATCACGATTCGCTGGTGCTGCTGGACGAATTAGGTGCGGGGACCGACCCTGCCGAAGGTTCGGCACTGGCACGCGCCCTGTTGGAAGCGCTGCGTGAACGCCGCTGTACGGCGTTGGTGGCTACGCACTACCCCGAACTTAAGTTGTACGCGCATGACACCCCCGGCGTCTGCAATGCATCGATGGAGTTTAGTGCGGAAACGTTGTCTCCCACTTTCCATCTGGCCATCGGCGTGCCGGGGCGTTCCAATGCGTTTGCTATCGCCCGGAGGCTGGGAGTGCCGGAGGACGTGGTGAAGGCGGCTGAGGGGATGCTTTCCGGCGAAGCGCTGCACGCTGAGGACATGCTGGAGGACCTGCATGCCCTCCGGCTTGAGGCCGCGCGGGCCCGCGATGCCTCCCGTGCCGCGCAGCGGGACGTGGAGACCCAGGCGGCGGCGCTGCGCAAGCGGTTGGAGGCTATCGCGCAGGAGCGGCAGGAGATCCTGCACCAGGCCGAAGCTGAAGTGCGTCGGGAGACTGCACAGGTGCGGGCTGAGCTCGAAACGCTGCGGCAGCGCCTGCGGACCCTGCCCGTTTCCGGGGATCGCAGAACCTTGGAAGTTGCTGAGGAAGAGATAGAAGAGCTGGAAACGGCTGTCCCGGAACTCGCGGCATCGCTTGCTGCGAATCTTGGCCTGCAGATGCCTGAGGAAGCCGCTCCTGACGTGATTGAGGGCGTGCCCGCTGCCGGGGATACGGTTCGTCTGCTTGCGTTGGGGTTGGAAGGGACCGTACTCTCTTTGGAGGGCAGTCAGGCGCTGGTCCAGGCCGGAGCGATGCGTACGCGGCTTCCTTTGGAGGCCCTCGAGCTTGTGCGACGTGGGCAGCGCCCTGTTTTCGAATCGGTGCCGCAGCGTCCCCAGCCGGTCTCTCCGGGCATGGAGGTGGACCTGCGGGGCATGATGGTGGAGGACGCGCTGCAAACGCTGGACCGTTATCTGGACGATGCTTCCCTCTCCGCACTGCCGTGGGTGCGGATCATCCACGGCAAGGGGACCGGCGTGCTCCGCCGCGAAGTGCGGCGTTTCTTGGGAGATCACCCGCTGGTGGCTTCGTATGAGTCCGCGGCGGATCGAGAAGGGGGCGAGGGAGTGACCATTGCCTCGCTTCTTACCGCCTGACGGGAATCGGAGATGCCGGGATTCCGGCGAAAAAAAATCAGGGCGCGGTTTCCACCGCGCCCTGATGCTTTGGAGAAGGGGTTACTTCTTTTCTGTGCTGCTCTCGGATTTCGTCTCGCCGGGCTTGCTTTCCGATCCCGTGGAGGTTTCACCCTCTTCCTTGCGCGTTTTTGGGGGAACCGTTGACGATCTTCCGTGGTGATCGGTCACGTAGAACCCGGACCCTCTGAAGATAATGCCAACAGGTTGCACCAGACGCACGACTTCACCCCCGCATTCCGGACAGACGCTAATGGGGGGATCGGAGAAGTGCTGGCGGCGTTCAAAACGCAGCCCACAATCTGTACATTGATATTCATACAACGGCATAGCTTACCTCCATGTTACCGACCACATCTTTATCATTATACGCGATTTATCGTCGTTGACAAGGTATGCGCGCCGCCAGTGGTATTTTATTTGTCAGCCTTCCCGATGTTATTATAATATAAGGTGGTTGGGCGTAGGTGCTTGCAGGCTTCTTGGCATTTTTATCTTTCGATGGTATACACGCAAAAATTCGCTAGTTTTTCGGGAGAAGGAGTAGCTTATGGAAAATATCGCGATTCTTACCAGTGGCGGCGATGGGCCGGGTCTTAACCCTTGCATTCGTGCAGTGACGCGTCGTGCTATCAAAGAGGGGGCAAAAGTTTTTGGCGTGCGCTGGGGATACGCCGGTTTGCTGCGCGGAGACATCGCCCCTATGGACACCCGGGACGTCGGCGGTATTTTGGGCAAGGGCGGGACGATGTTGGGCACCGCGCGCTGTCCGGAGTTCAAGGACGTTGCCGCGCGCCGCACGGCGATTCGGAATCTCAACCAGCGGGGTATTGAGGGGTTGGTGGTCATTGGGGGCAATGGCTCACTTACCGGTGCACTCAAGCTCCACGAAATGGGCTTTCCGACGATTGGGGTGCCAGGTTCCATCGACAATGATATCAACGGTACCGATATCGCTGTGGGCGTGGATACGGCGTTGAATACGATCCTGGATTCGATCGATAAGATCAAGGATACGGCTTCTTCTCACCAGCGAGCTTTTGTCATCGAGGTTATGGGACGTGACTGCGGGTATCTTGCACTTCAAAGCGGCCTGGCCGGCGGCGCGGAGTTGATCCTGATCCCCGAGCGTCCGGGCCCTGAGATGGAAGCAATTGCCGACGTCGTCCTCGATGCTTACATGCGGGGTAAGGGACACTGTATCCTCGTCATTGCCGAAGGGTGGAAACCGGGGACACAGGCGGTGGTTGACTATCTTCAGGAGCACAAAGAGGAGTTGGGGTTCGATGTCCGCGTGACGGTGTTGGGCCACGTTCAGCGG
>JAVEWB010000050.1:0-10526 GCA_034004765.1 Anaerolineae bacterium | reverse complement strand
ATCCATCCGGCAGGACCTGGGATTGGCCGAGGCGGAGTTCATCCCTTATTACCGCAGCGAGCGCGGTAGTCTGAACAAAATCCACGAGAAGATCCAGCAGGGCAAGGTGGATTACGTGGTCGATTTTGCCAGTTTAGGGGCGCATCGCAATCTTGAGGGTTACTGCTACAACGCGGATGTGACCTACATCCGGGTTTTCCACAGCCGCAGCATGGGCCAGATCGTCCGTGCTTTTGCGCTGGCGCACAATATCAAGATGGAGGCGTAGGTCCTCTCGAAGGTGCAACGCACTTTCCGAAGTGCGTTGCACCTTCGGCTAGGGTGTGCTCTCTGGAATAGGTGCGGCGTAGAGCCGGTTCTCGGCGATCAGGTAGAGGACATGCGGCGTCTCATTCACGGCCAACACCTCCAGATGCTTGAGGGCTTCATTGGGCAGCCGGTACTGATACAGGAAATGGCCCTTTTTGTCCAGGGCAAAGATACGCTCGTGTTGGGGATCGCCTAAATAGATACGACCGGTCTCCGGATCTGGCTCCACCGCCATCACCGTGGGGCGGAACTCCGTGCTGGGGAGTCCTTGCACGCTGAAAGAGAGATCCTCAGTCCCGCCGAAGTAGGCACCCAGGGTCCCATTTCCTAGCAGAAGGTACAGCCGTTCATCGACACTCACATCCAGGGCGGTCTGGAGCTGCGGTACATTTTCCTGGGCGAAGTAGGGCCGGGCCGGGCCGTTGTAGCTCCCGTTGATCGATGCGTAACGCAAGATCTGATTTTGCTGGCGATCCACGACGTAGAGATGTTCGTCAAAGGCTTCGATGAGGGTCACCGTTCCCGGCGTCAGATCCCCCTCGAGGCGCTGCGGGACGATGCTCAGCGGCCCCAGCGAGGGCTCGTAGATATAGATGACGCCATCGTCGCTGTAGATGAAAACTGCGCCATCGGGATAGCCCATGCTCGGACTGACCCACGCCAGGTCGATCAGGTGATCGACGGTTTGCCCGAGCAGCGACTGGCCGCGCTTCAAAATGGACGTAGGGACTGACGAAACAGGGGTCATGCCGTCTTGTGAAAGCGGGACCCCGAAAACCTCATCGGTAGCCGGGTTCAAGATATAGACCCACGAACCGGCCACCAGAAGGCGGCGGGGTGAGGGTGCGGTCCCCAGCTCCAAAAGGGGCATCGCGGAAAGCAGCGCCGATTGTTCGATAGCATCCAGCGCCATACGGGCTTCATCACGCAGCCCCTGTGCGTTGGTGTTACTGGGATCCAATACCAGGGCCTTTTCCGAAAGGTCCAGCACCTGTTTCCAATCCTGTGAAGCTTGACTGGCATGCGCCTGAATCAAGGCTTCATGGGCCTCTTTCAGCGTGGTGTCCGCGCTGAGTGCGCCACCATACTGCAAATAGGTCGTCAGGGTGATGAACCCCACGATCAGCAGAAACCCTACTGCCACACCGCCGATCACAGGTGTCTGCTCTTTGGGGATGGGGCGAGTGGCACGGTGGCTGCCGCCTTCGATTTTCCCCGGGAGCAAGGCTTTCAAGAGGGCCCCTACGGGAATTCTGGGCAGCTTCCAGTTCAGATGGCGCATCTTTTCCAGGAGTGGTCGCATATCAGGGAGGTGCCATGTGGGCCAACTCCAGGCTACGGCGGGTTGCTCCTCGATCACCTCTTCCGCCGCTTCCTCAAGGTCTGGTATCGATTGGTCCGCGAGCATCCCTGCCCGCTCTGACACATGGGGTTTGTCTTGGACCGCAGGCATCTCTGCCTGCTCCGACTCATAAGGCCCGATGGTTTCATCGGTCTGGCCGGCGGGCGTCTCTGCCCGTTCTGATGCGCTGTGGCTGGTGATTTCACCACCTGGAAGCCCCGCTTTTTCGGCGTGTGAAATCTCAGGCAGGAAACCTGGCTTTTCGAGCGTAGGGGCTGCGGCAGCTTCCATCGGAGCCTCTTCCCTACGTCTGAAAATTGACGGGAAATGCCAGTGCGGTGATGTGGACTCGGCAACAACGGGCTCCGGAAGGCAGCGCACCAGGGCGGCGCTGCCCGTCACGCCGTTTTCCTTTGCTGCTTTCACAATGTGATCGATGCCCCGGTCCAGGGCTTCTGCGGAGAGCGCCTCAGCCCAGTGGCTTCGCGAAAGTGCCTCTGCAACGTAGGAGGTCGCCATCAGCAAGGTATCCCCTTCTGCTACAGAGGCATAGCTGATATGGATCACCGGGGGCAGCACCGCCCCCAGCGGGAGGATCGGTTCGGCTTCCTGGGGGAAGACCTCTAGGGTCCCATCGGCGTGACACAGGCATGCATTGCTGGCGCCGGCTTGCCCGACGAAGAGTTCTTCGCCACAAAAGACGGCGCAGGTGATGCTGCCGGAGGTGTTTTGATCGGGGCTGCTTCGGGCATTGATCGAGACCAGATAGCGATTGGCCTCTGCCAGCGCGCGGCGCAGTCGGGCTACGATGGTGCCGGACGAATCTTGGTAGGCTTCTACGGCAACGGAGCGCATTTCGCGACCGCGATGGGGCAAGGTGGGGTCGAGGTCTACCAGGATCGCCAGCAGCTCCCCCGTCTCCAGCAAGCTTCCAGAAGGCAGCAGTTCGATCGCCACCTCCGGCGCCGGATGCTGGCTGCGTATGCCTTCCTGAAAGCGGAGAATCTCGCTATGCCGTTCCATCACTCACTTGTGCCATTGTCCTATGACGCGTTTCTAAGATCTAGCCATTCTTGTTCCGTCGTACCGCTTTACCAACCCATACGAAGCTGTTCCTCGATCGCGCCGAAATCCGCGCGTGACGTCATATCCAGTGAGATCGGCGTTACCGAGACAACGGCTTCGACATTCAGAGCGCGGACATCCGACTCTGCTTCGGCGCTGAAGAAATCATCCATACGTTTGTAGCCGGGTCTGCCCTTCCCGTTATCGCGGTCCGGGGGAGTCGGCGTGAAATAGCGGCACCGGGAGACGCGGGTGAGCCTCCAGGGACTCTCCGGCTGTGCACCTTCAGGGATGTTCACATTGAGAAGGTCGACGTCGTAGGGCAGGCGATGCTGGAGCAGCAAGCGGCCGAAGTGTTGGGTGAAGGCTGTTGCAGCGGCGTAATCGGCTGCATCATCTCCATGTATATGACAGGCGACCGGCATGGCCAGCGAGATGGCCAGGGCCGGGATGCCGTTGGCCGCTGCCTCGAGGGCCGCACCCACTGTGCCGGAGACCGTGATCTCGGTGCTGACGTTCTCCCCGTAGTTGATTCCGGAGACGACCAGGGAAGGGCGACGCGGTGCTAGTTCCAACAGCGCATGGACCACCGCCATCGCCGGGGTTGCGTCCACTGCATAGGCTGTGACCTGCTGCCCTTGCACTTCGCGCCCGGCTTCGGTGACCTTCCCGGTCAGAGTATGTGGCATGGAACGGCCCGCGCCGGACCATTGTCGGTCTGGTGCTACGACCAGCAGGTCTCCCAGCGGCAGAAGCCCGGCCACTGCGGCCCAAAGTCCCTGCGATGTGATGCCGTCGTCATTAGTAACCAGAATGAGCGGTTGATCCATGCTTAAAATTGCTTCCAAATGTAGGATTGTTGTTAACTTAGATGCATCTTAAGCATACCACGCAATGTACAAGGTGCAAGGTACACAGTATACAACTGCCGGCGTGACTTGCCTAAAGTGCAAATCGCGCTATCCTTTAAGAGAAAGATTGAGGGAAAAGTTGTTTCGTATTTGCTATTACCAAGGGGGTCCAAATGGGAACTTGGTGGCTTAGTTTGAGCCTGATGCAGCAAATTTTCTACACGATTGCGATTACATCTTCGGTGGTTCTGATCGTCCAAATCATCCTCAACCTCATCGGTCTTTCCGACGAGGATCTGGGTATGGAAGGTCTCTCGGATACGCTGGAAGCACTAGACGACGCCGCGTTTGATGGGGGCGACACGGGCCTGGGTCTGCTCTCTGTCCGTACCATCCTGGCGTTTCTGATGGGCTTCGGCTGGGGCGGTGTAGTCCTGGCAGGGATGCATGGGCACCCCCTACTGGTCGCCTTCGGCGCATTTATTGCCGGCAGCGTGTTTATGTTCACCGTCTTCTGGCTGATGCGGCAGATGTTCCGGCTGACCGATTCCGGCAATATTACTCTGGACAGCGCAGCCGGGAAGACCGGGACGGTCTATCTACCCATCCCCCCGCAGCGCAGCGGCATGGGACAGGTGCAGGTCGTCATTCAGGGGCGGCTGCGTGAATTGCCTGCTGTCACCGATGCTCCGGAGACCCTGCCCACCGGCATCCATATCTCTGTTGTACAAGTCATTGAAGCCAATGTGCTTTTAGTTCAATCATTAAAAGAGGATTAGGGGTTGAGGTCATCCAGCCCCGGGTTCCCATTCACTATTTTGGGAGGAGAAATACCTATGGATTGTCCGGTTTGCAAACGCGCCAGTTTCCAGCAGCAAGACCTCGAGGATCATTTGATCGGGCGGCGCTGTACGCGCTGCGAAGGCATCTGGATTTCAGCCACCGAGTATTGGAAATGGGTGCAAACCCGCGACGCTGTCGAGCAGGCCTTGCTTGACGCTGCCGAGGTGTCGCTCCCGATCGAAACTGTCGGACAGGCCAAGATTTGCCCTGAGTGTGGACATCTCTTGCGGCGCTACAAAGTCTGGCCGAATGTAAAATTCTACCTGGATCGGTGTAGCAGTTGTCAGGGCGTCTGGTTTGACCGCAATGAATGGGAGTATCTCAAATCGCAGGGCACGCATGACCGTATCCATGAATTTTTCGGGGACTTCTGGCAAGAAGACATCCGCGAACAAGAAGCGCGGCAATGCCTTGAAGAGCTGTATATGGAACGTTTTGGTGCCGAGGACTACGCACGGATCAAAGAAATCCGTGCGTGGCTCTGGGAACATCCCCAACAGGGCGCGCTGCTGGCCTACTTATCGGATAAAGATCCCTATCGCATGTAAACTCCGACCGTTGGGGGCGTCAGCCCCCGCAGTTGAGAGCTAACTTTCACTAACAGGAGGCTAACTATGGGACTTGAAGTTTTGTTTCTTATCCTGGCGTTTATCATTGTGATCGCTGCCCTGGCCATCTTCTTCTTGAGCCGCTTCCGCCGCTGCCCCCCTGATCACATTCTCGTCATCTACGGTAACGTAGGGCCGGGCAAAGATGGACGGCGTTCCTCACGCTGTCTGCATGGCGGCGCTGCGTTTGTCATGCCGGTAGTGCAGGATTTTCAATACCTCGACCTGACGCCGATTACCCTGGATATCGACCTGGTGGGCGCGCTCTCGCAGCAGAACATCCGCATCGACGTGCCTTCCACCTTTACCGTCGGCATCTCTACCGAGCAGGGCGTGATGGAGAATGCAGCGGAGCGTCTGCTCGGTCTGAAACGCGACGAAGTGCGCCGCGTTGCCGAGGACATCATCTTCGGGCAGACGCGCGTGGTCGTCGCGACGATGGATATCGAAGAGATTATCTCCAACCGCGATAAGTTTGTGGACAAGATCACCAACGGCGTCGAAGTAGAACTGAAGAAAATCGGCCTGCGCCTCATCAACGTTAACGTCAAGGACATCAAGGACGAATCTGGCTACATCGAGTCGCTGGGCCGTGAGGCCGCTTCCCGCGCCGTCAACGAAGCGAAAAAATCGGTAGCTGAGAACAACCGCGACGGCGAGATCGGCAAGGCTGATGCCGAGCGGGAACAGCGCATCCGGGTCGCCGCGGCCAACGCGACCGCCGTGGAAGGCGAGAACACCGCTCGCGTTACCGTTGCCAACTCCGACTCGCTCCGCCGCGAGCGTGAGGCCGAAGCCAGCCGCCGGGGAATCGCCGCCGAGAAGGTGCAGGCCGCCAAAGCGCTCGAAGAAGCCTACCAGGCCGAGCGGGTGGCCGAAGCGCAGCGCGCCGAGCGCGAGCGCGCCACACAGCAGGCCGATATCATCGTGGCTGCCGAGATCGCCAAACAGCGCGCCGAGATTGAGGCCGAGGCTGTGGCCGAGCGCACCCGCCGTGAGGCGAAGGGCGCTGCAGATGCGCTCTACGCCAAGCTCGAAGCACAGGCACGCGGCCAACGAGAACTGCTCGTCAAGCAGGCCGAGGGCCTCACATCGCTCGTTCGGGCGGCGGGCGGCAATCCCACGCAAGCCGCGATGTTGATGATTACCGACAAGCTGCCCGAACTGGTCAACACCCAGGTCGAAGCGATCAAGAACCTGAAGATTGACAAGGTCACGGTCTGGGATTCCGGCACGGCAGATGGGACACCCACTACTGCCCGCTTCCTTTCTGGGATGTTGCAATCGCTGCCGCCGCTTCAAAACCTGTTCGAGATGGCCGGGATGACGCTGCCCGATGCGCTGGCTGTACGCGCGGATAAAGTCGAAGACGTGCATGCGGCTGAAGTCAAGGACGCGCCTGCGGGCGAAGCCAAAGATATGCCTGTGGACGAAGTCAAAGACGCGCCTGCTGCATAACCCGCCGGCAGAACGTAACTGCCCGGCCAGTTTCCTGCTGCTCCTGCTGAAACAGGCGTAAGGGCGAGGAGTACGCCGCAGTTTTGGGGTGCGGCTTTGTCGCACCCCAAAACTCTTTTTCTTAATCTTGGCATCCCTTTAAGATGATGTATACTAAATACAGCCAGGTTTTCTCCGGCAATCACTTGATCACATCATCTTGCGGAGCTTTAAGGAAACCGAAATTATGAGCAATAAACGTGGGCTAGGCCGTGGATTGGAATCCCTGATCCCTGCGGGGGCTGCTGTGGAGGCCGCCGGGATTACTGAAATTCCATTGGATGAAATTGTGCCCAATCCTCATCAGCCCCGGATGCCCTTCCGCGATCAAGAGTTGGTTGAGTTGGCCGCCTCCATCCAGGAGCACGGGGTGATTCAGCCGCTGTTGGTCACCCAGCGCCCGGAAGGGGGATATCAGCTCATTGCCGGAGAGCGCCGCTGGCGTGCTTCGCGGCTGGCAGGTCTTGCGAAAATCCCGGTCCTCATCAAAGAAGTAGCACCGCAGCAGATGCTGGAGCTGGCGTTGGTCGAGAACGTCCAGCGCGCCGACCTCAACGCGCTGGAAGAGGCTATTGCTTACAAGCAGTTGGCCGATGAGTTTCACCTCTCTCAGAGTGACATCGCCCGGCGCGTGGGGAAGAGCCGGGTGGCGATCACCAACACGCTGCGCCTTCTCCAGGCCGCGCCGGATGTCCAAACGGCGCTGATGGAAGAAAAGATTTCCGAGGGGCACGCCCGCGCCCTTTTAGGGCTGGATCTGCCGGAGGAGCAGCAAGCGGCTCTGCAGATTGTCCTGGCACAAGGGCTTAACGTTCGCCAGACGGAAACGCTGGTGCAGAAGCTCCACGACGGCCAGAAAGTAGCGCCCCGGGTCAAGCCCAAGCCGCAGCCTGAGGTGCATGCGCTTGAGGAGCGCTTTCAAGAATCTTTGGGAACCCGGGTGCGCCTCCATCACACAGCACAGAAAGGCGGGCGGCTGGTCATCTACTATTACTCGGATGAAGAATTTCAGTCACTGTACCAGCGGCTGACCGGTGAGGAGCTTTAGGCAGCATCACCCATCAAAAAGCGGCGCATAGATCATGCGCCGCTTTTTAGCTAAAAAAAGGTCTCTTTGGGGAATCGCCTCAGGCCCGTCCCTTGGGCCAGGTGATTTCGTAGCCGCAGATGGCGCCGTCCCTGGCGTAGCCCTGGATGCGTTGTATCTCCGTTCCCACAAGGTCGCGCAGCAGCACCTCGTCAATCACGCAAGTCTCGGGATGTGTCTGAGCGACATAGTGGTAAGGGCAGTTGCAGATGTAGAGGCGATAGTCCTTGTCGGCGGTCTTTTCCCAACGGCCCACAAACCCCAGCTTCTTGAGGTAGCCGATGATAGCGTCCATCCGCTTCTCGGGCTCTTCAGGGAGGTCTCCGGCTCCCGCGCTCAAGCGGTGTGCCGTTTCCTCCAACAACTGGCGCTGCTTCGCCGGATCGATAGTTGTCTGGAACGATTCCAATAAAGCTGCGGCCAGGCCGCTGTAGTTATTGGGAAAGAGGTCTGCTGCCGTGGAGGTGAGGCGATAGATATAGCGTGGGCGTCCCGGTCGGCTTGAACGGCGGATCTCAGGATCGGTGATGTAGCCTTCCGAGCGCAGGATTTCAAGGTGATGCCTTACCGTGACGCTGGTGAGCTTGAGTTCACGGCTGAGTTCCTGGACGGTGACTTCGCCACGACGTTTCATGATTTCCAAAATTTGTTGGCGTGTATCTTGCATCTTCGCTACCCTCTACTCCAGAGCGTGAGCCGCTGCGGCGCGCGCACCTGCTTGTTGGGATAAGATAAACCCTATTTCTCTAATTAAATTAAACAATACCATTGTAACATTACAAGAGTGATTTGTCAAATACCCGTTTTCTTTTCTAAAAAATTCAATCACAAATTATCTGGTCTTTACGCAAGACTGTGCTATAATTGCGTCGATTTATGTAATGGAGGGAGATGCCGGTGTTCGAATTGAAGAAAGAGTTCCTCGAGAGCCATGAGGCTCTGATTACGGTGCAAGTTGCGGATGAGACCGTTGCCGAAGGGATGAAAAAGGCGGCTCATCATATCTCAATGGAGGCCAATATCCCCGGTTTCCGCAAGGGAAAGGCCCCTTATTCTCTCGTGCTTCAGATGTTTGGCGATAGCGCGGTGCGCCAGGAAGCGGCAGAAGTCATCCTGGACGAAATTTACCCGCAGGTTATTGAGCAGGCAGAGATCGACCCCTATTCACAGGGGCAACTGGAGGATCTCACCCTGTCGCCTATGACCTTCAAGATCCGGGTTCCACTTCAACCCACCATTGTGTTAGGTGATTACGAGACTTTGCGTAAGCCCTTTGGCGCGGTTGAGGTCACGGAGCAGGAACTTGCGGCAGCCCTGGATCACGTTCGGAATCAGAACGCGGTTGTTCAGCCGGTCGATCGCCCGGCGAAGTTGGGCGACGAAGTCAGTTTCGAATCGATTCATGGCGAGGCCAAGGACGAAGTGTTCTTCCACGATCATGAGGTGAAGATTGCCTTGGATGCGGATCAGCCCTCTGTTGTGCCCGGCTTCAGCGAGGCGATTGTAGGGCTGTCTAAGGGTGAGCAAAAGCAGTTCACGCTGACCCTGCCCGACAATTTCGAGGATGAGGACTTGCAGGGGGAGGAAGCGACGTTCACTGTTGAGGTCAACGCGGTCTCTGAACGCACCTTACCTGACCTTGATGATGCATTGGCGAGCACGGTGGGCCCCTTCGCCACGTTAGAGGCGATGAAGACCGACCTCCACAAACAGATGCTGGATTACAAAGAGGCCGAGGCGCAGGATGCCTATCGGACTGCCGTCCTTGCGGAGCTGACCCAGCGTGCGGAGATCAAGTACCCGGCGGTCATGGAAGAGGAACGGCTCGATGCGTTGGTCGAGCAGGCAAAGCAGAATATCAAGCGCCGCTACAACCTGGAGTGGTCGGATTTCCTGCGCCTGCAGGGCAAGACAGAAGAGCAAGTTCGGGAAGAGTTGCGTCCGGAAGCGATCAAGAGCATCAAAGAGGGGTTGGTGCTCAGTGAGTTCGCTATTTTGACCAATGTCGTCGTGACCGATGAAGAGGTCAAGGCAGAATTGAAAGAGCTCCTTAAAGACGCGAATATCACAGATTTCAGTGCTTTAGAACGCTTCGACCCGAAGTCCAACCTTGCAGTAGACCTGCGCCTTAATTTGATCACCAAGAAGGCGATTGATAAGATGGCGCGCCTGGCTCAGGGACTGCCTATGGAGGAGGTCTCGCCGGAAGCTGGTGAGACGGCTGCATCCGATCCGGCGGCTTAAGGGCATCGAGGGGCTTAAAAAGAGGAGGACATCATGGGATTAGTCCCAATGGTCATCGAGAGCAACGGACGCGGGGAGCGCGCCTACGATATCTACTCCCTGCTTTTGAAAGAGCGCATCGTCTTTTTGGGCACTCCTATCAATGCCCAAGTTGCTAACCTTATCGTTGCCCAACTGCTTTTTCTGGACCGCGAAGACCCGGAACGAGAGATTTCTCTCTATCTTCACTCCCCCGGCGGAGAGATTGCCGCCGGTCTGGCCATTTACGATACGCTGCAACTGCTCAATGCGCCCGTCTCGACCATTGCGGTTGGGATGACCGCCAGCATGGCCACCGTCTTGCTGGCTGCAGGAACCCCGGGCCGCCGGTATGCACTCCCTCATGCCACGATCCATATGCATCAACCCTTGGGAGGAGTTCAGGGGCAGGCTGCCGATATCGAGATTGCTGCCAAAGAAATCCTGCGGATGCGTGCTTTGCTCAACCAGCTCTTGCTGAAACATACCGGTCTGAGTGAAGAGCAGATCCAGAAATTCACCGACCGGGATTTCTTTATGACGGGAGACCAGGCTGCAGAATACGGCATCGTGGATAGAGTTTTGGAGTCCACCAAGAAAGAGAAACAGGAAGAGTCTAAATAAAAGATGATCCAGGGGGCAAGTGTTTCTACCCCCTGGAT
>JAVEWB010000049.1:0-10532 GCA_034004765.1 Anaerolineae bacterium | reverse complement strand
CGGCTCATCCTGCTCGGCGTTTTCCTGAGCGGGACATGGATAGGCATACCCGTGATCCCTGCCTCCGCAGCCTCACTAACCGTGACCAGCCTGGCCGATACCACAACGGACGACGGGCAGTGCACCTTGCGCGAGGCCATTCTGGCGGCCAACAATGCCGCAGCAAATGACGATTGCGGCGCCTCCAGTCCCGGCGATGACCTTATTACCTTCAACGTGAGCGGCACCATCACCCTAAGCTCAGTGCTGCCCGCCATTGCCAACGCCGGTGCACTGACCCTCGACGGCAGCGGACGGTCGATCACCCTCAGCGGGGGTTACACAGTGAGAATTCTCTACGTCGAAAGCGGAGCTGCCCTGACCTTGAAAAATCTGACGATCACCGGGGGACGGGCTCCAAGTTTCGATTATGGAGGCGGGGTCTATAACAACGGCACGCTGACGGTGGAGAACTGCACCTTCTCCAACAATAACGGTTACAACGCCGGAGGCGGCATTTACAACAACTCCGGTACGCTCACCGTGACCAACGCCATCTTCTCGAACAACGAGGCCGCTGATGGGGGTGGCATCTATAATCAAGCCGGCAGCGTCACCGTGACCGGCACCACGCTCTCCGGCAACAGTGTAAATTATAACGGCGGCGGCATCCACAACAATTCCGGGGTCATGACTGTACAAAACAGCACTTTTTCTCAAAATTACGCCTATCTCAGCGGCGGTGGCATTCTGAATACCGGTCAAACCAGCCTGCTGACCCTTCAAAACAGCGCTTTCATGAGCAACACCGTCAGCGGAACGGGCGGTGGCATTCGTAACGAGGGCTTCCTGAACGTGGAAAACAGCACCTTCTTTGGCAACAGCTCGACCAGCAGCAGCGGCGGGGCCATCTTCAATCACACGACGACCTGGTTCAATATCACGCTCACCGTACAAAACAGCACCTTTTTCAACAATTCCGCCTCTTACGGGGGCGGCATCAACAACACCAGCACCCTAACCGTTACCAACAGCACCTTTGCCCACAACTCGGCGCTGCACGAAGGCGGCGGCATCCGCAACAGCAAGACGGCCACGCTGCGCAACACGATCATCACCGACAGTCCCAACGGGGGCAACTGCAGCGGCACCGTGACCAATGGCGGCAACAACATCGATTCCGGGACGACATGTGGCTGGGGAAGCGCAGACGGTTCCCGGAGCGACACAGATCCGCAGGTAGGGCCGCTGACCAACAACGGCGGGGCCACGCAAACGATGGCGCTGCTCACCGGCAGCCCCGCCATCAACGGCGTTACCTATAACGCACCCAACGGCTGCCCGGCGACCGATCAGCGCGGGGTGCCACGCCCCCAGGGCAGCACCTGCGACATCGGGGCCTACGAGTACGCCGTCATACCTGAGATCACCCTCTTGGGCAACGGTCAGGTCATCGCCGACGGCGACACCACCCCGACCACAGCCGACCACACCGATTTCGGCGCTGTGATGGCAGGCGCAGCCCTCACCCACACCTTTACGATCAGCAACAGCGGTTCGGCGGATTTGCTGCTGACCGGCACACCCTTAGTCAGCCTCACCGGCGCACCGGCCTTCAGTCTGGTAAAGCTGCCCACGACACCTATCGCCCCCCAGGCCAGCACGACCTTCCAGGTACGCTTCAGCCCCAGTCTCACCACCACACAGGTTGCCACACTCACCATCGCCAACAACGATAGCGACGAGCAGCCTTACGATTTCGTGATTCAGGGAACGGGAAAAGTTCAAACGGAGGACCACAAAATCTACCTGCCGCTGGTCGTAAGACAATAAGACAGAACCGGGCAGCGAAGTAGGTCCTCGCTGCCCGGTCTCTACATCTATTTTGTGAAGGAGCCGCCCATGGAGACGATTCATCCCTTAAAACAGAAACTCATCCTTATCCTCATTCCATTTTTAGCGCTGCTCACCCTGGCCTGTTCGGATCTCATGTTTGCCATAAGCGATGTTACGCACTCACTGTTGGACGGCGCGCCCATTCCGTCGTCCATGATCAACACCACGGCAGATGGGCAACGCAGCAACCTCACACCGGATATCTATGGGGATTACCCCAGTGTGGAGCCGGGTACGACAGTGAAACGTACGCTCGTGAGCGGAGGCGTAGGCCAATTGCAAGTTGGCACAATCGCCGAAATGGTTTGGACGCCTCCCGCCGGGGCCGGTGGTGTCACCTTCCAAAATCCTCAGCCGGTGAATCCCGACGGTCCCCCACCCTTCCGCTGGATCGATCTGCTCCCCGGTGTACAGATCGACCTGACCTACACGGCCAGCTCAGAGCCGGGCGAGCAAACGGAGCTTCTCCAGGTCACCGCAGGGGGTGAGACAGAAACAACCGAGTACGGGTATGACGTCACAGGACCCGGCGCATCAGCGATTCATGCTGCCGCGTCCTCACGGCTGCATCCCACGGCACTGCAATCCACCGATATAGTGACGCCGTGGATCGCCATCATGGACGTCAGGCTGCCGATGACGCTGACGCAGGCTACCTGCGAGCTGCTGCAAAGCCCCTATCTCTATTTCGCGGTACGCCTCCCATCCGTCCCCCACACACCGACCGCCTCGGCCACGGTCCCGTTTCTCGATCCGGCCGATACGACCCCCATCATGAACCTCTACCGAAACGGCTATCAGCAGGTCGTCACCAACACGCTATCCCTGCGGCTCGACCGCCTGGGGACGCTGAAGCAGACTTTACCGACCGGGGACGGCGAAAGCTGGACCGCCTTTGGCGCGACCACGGTCAAACCCTGCCCCACAGAGTTGAATACTGCGGACTGGAAAGTCCAACTGATCTTCTATCTGGACCGCAGCACCGTGCCCGCAGGGCGCTACCCGGCGTACGTTTGCATGGACGGAGCCCCTGCGGGGCCGGGCGGCCAACCGCCGCAGGCGTGCAGCGGTCCCTACGATTTCACGCTCAAGGATCCCTTTGCGCCGCCGCCCTTCAGCCTGGGACTGGCCGGGACGGCCGTGGTGATCACACCCACCCACGCCCTGCGATTCCCACACGCGCTGCAGAAACACGCAGCGGGGCCGGTGACTGTCACTTTGGAAAACCTCACCACATTGGGCAATGAGCCGTGGCAGATGTACCATAATGTCGGCGGCTTCGGTTCCGATGTGACCGAGCCCGATTTTACCCGCCCGATTACGCCCGGGGTAGCCTTTGCCCTGCCGGACAATACCTCCTTCCCCTCGTATATCTGGCTGGTACAGCCCACAATCACCCCACCCACGGCCGCACCGGGGCAGTATGGGACGGTCCTTACCGCCACCCAGGTAGTTACGACCGGCACACCCTGGGCAGCAACCGCCCGCGACGTCTTCCTGATCGATCCGTTCGAGATGGATTTCCCCGCGCCGCCGCCCTGTACAGCGCTGAACGGGCTATCCCTGCAAAGCACCCACTACCCAAGCGCCCACGGCCACACCTTCGAGGTCACGGCCAGCGTCACCCCGCTGACCGCCACGCTGCCGGTCTCTTACACCTTCATGGCCGACGGGCAAACAACGACCACCTACTACTATGGCGCAGCCACACAAAAAGCCACGTTGACCTGGGCTACCGCCGGTACGTACACCCTCACCGTCGTGGCCCGTGCGTGCGGCCAGGCCGAGCCGCTGACCAAGACGCTGCAGGTCACCGCGACGGGAGGCACAAAGATCTTCTTACCACTCGTCGTCAGGAATTAAAATGGGGAGGTTGGGAGGTGCGACCGGAGTCGCCCCCCAACCCTCAGAAGTGCAATCCGGCGGATTGCACTACAGGCCTAAAGCACGGGTAATTACTTCAGAGAGGTGTTCCAGATCAAAGGGTTTCTGCAGCCAGCCCACTACGTTCTCCGACACCACTCCCTTAGAAACACTGCTCAATGGCTGTCTGGTCAGCATTACGACCTTTATCGGCGGGTCGTACGCATTCAATGCCTGCGCCAACTTCAACCCATCCAGATTGGGCATCCCCCAATCGCTCAGTACCAGATCGACCGCCCCCAGGTGCTCTTCAAAAAGGAGCAAGGCTTCACGAGTACCCGCAGCTTCCAACACATTGTAATTCAGCTCTTCCAACACATCCACTAAAGCCGCCCGCGTCACAGCATCGTCTTCCACAATCAGGAGCGTCTGCTTATTCCCCACCACCAGACCAGAAGGGGCCACTTCGACTTCTAAGTGCGGCTCCGGCAGCGCCGGGAAGTAAAGCTTGAACGTCGCCCCCTGCCCGTGGTGAGTCTCGACAGCGATATGCCCCTCATGCTGCTTCACAATCCCATACACCTGCGCCAATCCCAATCCGTGTCCCAAGGGTGCCCGTGTGGTGAAGAATGGCTCGAAGAGATGCGGCAGCACGTCAGGCGGAATCCCCGGGCCGGTATCGGCCACCGCTATCTGGATCCATTCCCCTGTGGTGACCGGCCCACAGTTCACGCAGGTCACGCCCTCACGTCCGCTTACCTCCGAAAGGGCGATGCGCAACGTACCCCCCTCCGGCATGGCATCCCGGGCGTTGAGCGCCAGGTTGACCAGAGCCTGTTGGATGCGTTCAGGGTCGGCATGGATCGTATTATCGTTCTGTAGATCGCAGCTCAACTCAATCCGGATGCTCTCCGGCATAGTGCGTTGGAGCAGTTCAACCACCTCACGCAAAAAAAGGCCCAGGGACAAAGGGTAGCGCTTGAGCACTGCCTGGCAGCTAAAATCCAGGATCTGCTGCACCAGCGCGGCTGCGCGACCGCACTGCTCCGCAATGACATTCAGCCGTTCGTGGAACTGAGAAGGCAGGTCAGGAGTACGCGCCATCAATTCGGTATACAGCGCGATGACCGCCAGGATATTGTTGAAATCATGGGCGATTCCGGCAGCCAACTGGCCTACTGCAGCCAGCCGTTCCTGCTGCACAAGCTGCTCCTGCGTCCTTTGCAATTCGATCAGCGCCTGCTCAAGCCGGCGATGGCTCTCCTGAAGCGCCGCTTCGGCCTGTTTGCGCTCGGTGATATCACGAATGATCCCGCCGACCCCCCATCTTTCCCCACCGAGAGGGACCGGAAATTTCACGGTCTCGAAAAAACATGCCCCTACCCGCTCTTCCTGTATGGCGGTTGTCCTCAGATCCAGCGCGCGTGAATCCGACAGCCGGCATTCTCTGGCAGCATCCTCCGGCATCACCTCGAAATCCGTCTTACCCAGTACGGCACTTTCCTCCAATCCGAAGAAGGCACACAGCGGCGGATTGGCAATAAGATGGCGAAAGTTCTCATCCTTGAGATAAATCATGTCAGCAGATGAATCAACAAAAGCGCGCAACTTTTCTTCACTCTCGCGCAGTACTGTTTCCGCCCGCTGCCGTTCCGTCACATCGCGGATCACGCCAAGGGTCCCACTGACTACATCCTCCACATAAAAAACATTGGCCCTGAGCTCACCTGTAAAAAGCGAGCCATCCTTCCGCTTCATCTGCAGAATGATACCCTCTTGCCTTCTGCCGAAGCGCAAGTCGGACTCAAAAGCAGAGCGCGCAAGAGGTATCGCACTCTCCGACAACGAGTCCATGAAAAACGATCCTATAATTTCCTCCGGTGAGGCTCCAAAGATCTGGCTGGCAGCGGGGGAGATATACGTAATACGACCCTCGTTATCTGTCATAAAAATGACATCGGTGATCTGCTCCGTAATACTGCGGAACTTTGATTCGTTCTCCCGCAGTGCTTCTTCCGCGCGTCTCTGGTCGGTAACATCATCATAGATGGTTACAATTTCCCCAGTAGGAAGTTTGAACACTGAGTTCTCATACCAGTTGGAAAACTCCCCGTCCTGGCCAACCCCGGCAGGGTAATACGTAGCTTCACCTGTATCCCACACCTGCTTGAAAACAGAAATAAGACCGGACTGATCTACCTTTGGCCGCAGGTCGAAAAGACTCTTGCCAATGACCTCATCCTTGCCCTTACCTTCCAGGCGCAGTGCAGCGCGGTTGAAGTCCTTCACCACGTAATCTCTGCCTGTGGCCCCTCCGTTCCGGACCTCATAAATAGCCGCGTTACTGGTCATGTGATTGAACAGACCCTGCAACAACGCATTGCTCTCTTGTAACGCCTCAACCACCCGCTTCTGCTCAGTGACGTCAGTATGCACCCCGATGACGCGCAAAGGACTGCCGTTATCGGCCCATTCGATCACTTTGCCGCGAGCAAAGATCCACTTATAGGTCCCATCTTTGCAAAGCATCCGATATTCATTCTGGTAAACTGGCATCTCGCCCCGGTAATGCCTCTCCAGGTCCGCGTAGCAGCGCTCTTTATCGTCCGGGTGAAGTCGGCTGCGCCATTCCTCCGGGTCAGTCCCGATTTCATGGTCCTCATAGCCGAGCATGGCCTTCCATTGGCGAGAGAAAAACGCATAGTTGGTTTGGGTATTCCAATCCCATACCCCATCTCCCGCACCCTCCAGGGCAAACTGCCAGCGTGTCTCGCTCTCCCCTAATGAACGCTCAGCCATCCAACGCCCCAATGCATTCGCCGTGACCCCGGCAAAAGCACGCAGTTCCTCCCGATCGAACCGCGGCGCCCCCTCACGGCCGGCAATAATGGCCGTGCCGATAAGCTTCCCCTTATACTGCAAAGCAAGGCTGGTGAACCAGCCAATCCCAAAAAGCCGCTCGATAACCCGGCTGAGGGGATCAGGGATGACGCCAAAGCTGAGTTCACTGAGTGTGCACATGGTCCCGACGACCTCGCTCATAATACACTCGTACATCTCAGGTGTCACCTTGAAGTGCATTCCCACAATTCCATGGCCCAAAGTCCGTGCCAGTTTTGAATTCTCCGCACCCGACAGTGTCATATATCGGACAACCAGATCAGAGGCTGCTTTATCGTAAATCGAGATCGCTGCAACCACAGCATCAGTAGCCTGTTTAAGCTTATCGGCCACCGAGGAAAAGATATCTTCAGAGGTGGGAATCGACGCTAGCGACAGAGAATAATCGTTGAGGGCGACCAGCAGGGCATTTCTCTTCCTGAGCGTTTCCTCAGTTCTCTTGCGATCGGTGACATCCAAAACGACCCCTTGGAGATAGGCCGGCTTCCCGTCATCATCCCTGATGACTATGGTACTGTTCTCCATCCACCGGATTTCGCCCGCTCGGGTAACCAGCCGATAGGATTGAGCAAACTCATCCACGCCGCGCGCAAGGTTATCCGCGATCTCAGCTTCGAGTCGAGGGCCATCATCGGGGTGAGTGATACCAGGCCACGACACCCTTTGGGAGATAAAATCTTCGGCTGTGTACCCTAATCGGGAGATGTTCTCGGTGACAAACTCAACCGGCCAGTCTTCGGCAATCCGCCACAAGAGGACCATAGCGCGGCCTTGAGTGCCAAGGACATGCAGCATCTCCTCACACTTAAGCATCTGCCTTTTGTGATTCAGCCATGCTACCCGCGAAGGTGCAATCACCCTCGCCGCCAAATAGTCCCTCGTTCGAGCCTTTTCACGAATAGCCATCAACAGCAGCTCCTATGTCATTGGATACAAAGCACGAAACGCCCGGCTCCCTCGTCTGCGGTATCGACCCTCACGATCAAGATTGTGGAGCTAAATCTCCCTTATATAAATTATAACCATTTTTTTACCCATTGCAATATCTTTCTCGAAAAATAGTTTTCAAACTGGCATGAAACCCATTCTGTGCTATGATGGCCCCGTTGCCAGCCCTAAAGTGGGCTTCGAGCCTCAACCAACCAGCCGCGCTCTACCGTAGGGGGTGCGGCTGGTATCATAAGCCGAGCTCCCCACCCGGTGGCATCCGACAACACCGATCCCAAAGATTCAAGGAAAAAGAGATGCGTACCTTAGTTATGAAATTTGGCGGCACCTCGGTAGGAAGCGCTGAGGCCCACGCGCAAACCGCCGACATCATCCTTAAACAATCCCAGGAATGGGATCATCTGGCCATTGTGATCTCCGCCATGCGCGGGGTGACCGACGCGCTCATCCGGGGAGCACGGAGTGCTGCGGCAGGTGACGGAGAGACGTACCACGACGTCGTGGCCGACCTGCGGCTCCGTCATACCCGGGTCATCGACGCCCTGATGGGATCCGACACTACCGGCAATACAACGGCCGCCGAAGAACGCTCCCGGCTGCTGGCCGTTGTCGACAAAGACCTGGATGAATTCGCGACCTTCTGCAGCAGCATTCACGTCCTGGGAGAGGTCACACCGCGGGCGATGGATACCGTCAGCTCCCTGGGGGAGCGTATCAACGTCCGGATTCTGGCCGCCTGCCTGCGCCAGAAGGGGCTGCGGAGCGAGGCCGTCGATGCCACAGAGCTTATCATCACCGATGCAACTTACCAAAATGCCGCCCCTCTGATGGATCTCACCCGCGAGAGGGTGCAACAGCGGCTGCTTCCCTTACTGGAAGAGGGGGGCGTTCCCGTGATCACCGGATTCATGGGGGCCACCGCAGAGGGGGTTACCACAACGTTAGGACGCGGCGGCAGCGATTACAGCGCCGCCATTTTAGGGGACGCGCTGGATGCCGATGAGGTATGGACCTGGACCGATGTGGACGGCGTGATGACCGCCGACCCACGGCTGGTCCCCGATGCGCGCGTGATCCCGATGCTCTCCTCCGGTGAGGTGGCAGAACTGGCCTACTTCGGCGCGAAGGTCCTGCACCCGCAGACCGTCCGGCCGGTCATCGAGCGCGGCATCCCCTTATGGGTCAAGAACACCTTCAATCCGGAGTACCCGGGCACCTGCATCATGCCCGGCCCGGAGACAACCGCCGGAAACGTCAAGGCCGTCACCGCCATCCAGGGACTGAGCATGATCACGGTCGCCGGGCGCGGCATGGTGGGCGTTCCCGGCATCGCGGCGCGCACCTTCTCCGCCGTCGCCGGCCAGGGGGCCAGCGTGCTCATGATCTCACAGGCCTCCTCGGAGCAATCCATCTGTTTCATCATTCCTCAAGAGGCCGTCCAGGCCGTCACCCGTGCGGTGGAGAAAGAGATGGCCCTGGAGTTGTCACGCGGTGACATCGACCGGGTTTGGGCGCTGAACGACGTCGTGATCGTCACGGCGGTGGGCAGCGGGCTGCGTGGGACGCCGGGGATTGCAGCGCGAATTTTCAGCGCGCTGGGAAACGCCGCCATCAATATCATCGCCATCGCGCAGGGCTCCTCCGAATGCAGCATCTCCCTCGCCGTATCCGGAGCCAATGCAACCGAAGCCGTGCGACAAATCCATAAGGAGGTCATCATCAATGGTACCGCAGCATAAGATCCCCGTTGCCATCTTGGGCGCGACCGGCGCAGTCGGGCAGCGGTTCATCCAACTTCTGGCCGATCACCCCTGGTTCGAGATCACCGCTCTGGCGGCGTCCGAGAACAGCGCGGAGCGCCGCTATGCCGACGCGTGCCGCTGGGTCATCTCCGGCGATCCTCCCGCGTCCATTGGAGAGATGACCGTCCGCCACCTGGAGCCGAACCTGCCGGCCCGCATCGTTTTCTCCGCCCTGCCCACTGAAATCGCCCAGGAGGTGGAGCCGCAGTTCGCGCAGGCCGGCTATATCGTCTGCTCCAACGCTTCCGCCTACCGCTACGAAGAGGATATCCCGCTGGTCATCCCGGAGCTCAACGCCGACCACCTGGCGCTCATCCCCCGGCAGCAGGCCCAACGCGGCTGGAAAGGATGCATCGTCACCAGCCCCAACTGCACGACCACCGGCATCGCCATGGCCCTCAGACCCTTAGACGAAGCCTTCACCGTCAAGAAGCTCTTCGTCACCACCCTGCAGGCCATCTCCGGCGCCGGCTATCCCGGTGTGGCCTCCCTGGACATCATGGACAACGTCATCCCCTACATCGGCGGCGAGGAAGAGAAGATCGAAAAGGAGACACGCCGGCTGCTGGGGCGCATGGTCGATGGTGTCCGCGTCGAGGCTGATTTGTTGGTCAGCGCACAGGTCAATCGTGTGCCGGTGATCGACGGGCACACGGTCAGCATTGCGGCAGGCTTCGCCACGCATCCCAGCGTCGAGGAAGCCATCGCCACACTACGCCGCTACAAGGGACAGTGCGAGCCGTATCACCTCCCCTCCGCGCCGGCCCACCCCATCCTTGTGCGCACCGATCCGGACCGCCCGCAGCCGCGGCGTGACCGCGATGCCGAAGGCGGGCTGGCCACCACCATCGGACGCATCCGCCCCTGCCCGATCCTGGATCTGCGAATGGTCACCGTCGTCCACAACACGCTGCGCGGTGCAGCCAGCGGGGCCATTCTGAACGCGGAATTATTGATAGCAGCAGGATACGCAGGAGAGGAGCAGGTGCAATGAAAAATTACGGGCTTACCTCGGTATCGGAGTTCCTGGGGGACTTCATCATCTTTCGCAACCTGTACCCGGCGGACCCCCGGCTGCCCGCCCTGGAAACTCTTCGCGCACAGGAGGGCATGAGCGCGGGAAGCATCCCACGGAATAGCGAT
>JAVEWB010000048.1:0-10730 GCA_034004765.1 Anaerolineae bacterium | reverse complement strand
AGCGGCGGCCGCCTGGCGGCCCTGCAGGACGGCCACGGCGTCACTACCACCCTGAGCTATACCGGCAACGACCTCACCACCATCGCCGCCGCGGACGGCCGTGCGCTGAACCTGACCTACACCAATGGCTACCTCACGCGGATCACCGATCCCTTGGTGCGGACGGTGGCCTTTACCTACACCGGCGACACGCTGATCGAAGTGCAGGACCTGCGGGGGCAGCGCTGGCAGTATGGCTATGATAGCCATGGCTGGCTGACCACCCTGACCGACCCCGATGGCCACAGCGTGACCAACACCTATGATACCTCTGGGCGCGTCATCACGCAGACCGACCGGCTGAACCAGCCCACGACCTTTGCCTACCGGACTGGGCAGACCGTGGTCACGGTGGCCAGCAGCCGCGTCATGACCCACACCTACAACGCCTCCGGCGCATTGACCAGGATCACGGATACGTTGGGAAATGCCACCACCTATACCTATGACGACAATTTCAACCTGAAGAGCCAGACCGACGCGCGGGGGAACACCACCACCTACACCTGGGATGCGAGCGGCTGCGGTGTGACGGCGGTGGCGGAGCCGCTGGAGCGCACCACGCGCATGACCTACGACAACCGCCACAACCTGCGCACGCTGACCGACCCGCTGGCGCATACCACCTACTTCAGCTACGATGCCACGCTGGACCGGCTGCGCACGATCACGCAGACGGTCACGCTGACGACCACGCCGCGCATTTTCACTACCACCTTGAGCTACGCCGCGGACGGCCAACTCGCGGCAGTGACCGATCCCAACGGCGGCACGACGCGCTACACCTACAACGCCTACGGCAGCCCGGTGGTCATTACCGACGCGTTGACCCATCCCACCTACCTGGCGTATGATCTGGCGGGGCGTGTCATCCGGGTGACTGACACGCGGGGGTACACGACGACTTTCAGCTACGATGCGGGGGACAACCCGGTGCGGACCACCGACGCGCTGAATCAATCCACCGACTATGGCTACGACCGGCTGGGACGGCTCACGGTGATCACGAACGTCACCACCGGCTACACCACGACCTTCGGCTACGACGCTGCGAGCCGGTTGATCACGGTGACCAACGCGCTCAACGGGCGCACGCGCTACAGCTACGATGCCTTCGGGCAGCTCACGCAGGTAATCGATGCCCAGGGCAGTCCCACGCGCTTCGCCTATGATGGTGCAGGGCGGCTGAGCAGTATGACCAACGTGCTCAGCGGCACGCTGCGTTATGGCTACGACAGCGTGGGGAACGTGACGGCGATCACGAACACCCGGACGTACAGCGTGACGACCTTGGGCTATGACGCGTTAAACCGGCTGACGGTGCTGACGGATGCGCTGGGGCAGCCCACGCACTACGCCTACGACAAGGCGGGCAACCTGGTGGGCAGCCTGGATCCGACCGCGGTGGCGCTGCGCTACGGCTACGACGAACTGAACCGGCTCACGGTGATCAGCGGGACGACGCTGGCGGGGGATCTGGGGCGCCTGGCGGCGTACACCTACGATCCGGTGGGCAACCTGCTGAAGTTCAGCGATGCCAACACGAATGCTACCAGCTACCTGTACGACGCGCTCAACCGGCTGACGCGGGTGACGGATCCAAATACGGTGAGCACGGTGTACGGCTACGACTGGGGCGGGAACCTGACCTCGGTGAAGATGGCCAACGCTGCCAATCGCATCACACGGTACACCTACGATCCGCTCAACCGCTTGAGCAGCGTGACCGATCCATTGACGCACACCACGGCGTATGGCTACGATGCGTTGGGGTACACGACGGTAATCACGGATGCCGACAGCGGGGTGACACGGCTCGGCTACGATCGCTTGGGCCGGGTGACGCAGGTGCAGTATCCGGGGACGACGGTGAGCTACGCCTATGATCCGGTAGGGAACCGGACGGCGATGACGGACAGCACGGGGACGACGCGCTATGAGTACAACCGGCTCTCGCAGGCAGTGGCGATCACGGCGCCGCTGATGAGTGTGGTGCGGTACACGTACGATGTGGAGGGGAACCGCACGCAGGTGAGCTCTGGGGGGAAGGTGGTGACCTACACCTACGATGGGCTCAACCGGTTGGCACGGGTGACCGACTGGAGCGGGAAGACAACATCCTACAGCTACGACAAAGCCGGGCGGGTGACGCAGGTGCAGCAGCCGAATGGGGTGCAGACGGCGTACCGCTACACGGCAGGGCGGCTGACGTCGATGAGCACCTACAACCAGAGCACGGCACAGATGCCGTGGCGGGTGCGGTATGACTACACGTTGGACGCGGCGGGCAGACGGACGAAGGTGGTGGAGCTGCACTATCTGCGAGTCTACCTGCCGCTGATCCTGCGGAACTCCACGACGGCAGGGGAAGGCCTACTGGGTGGCGGGGATGAGGAAGAGGGGCTGTTGGCGCCTGAGCCGTTGGAATCGCCATTGAGTGCCCCGCTGGCATCGCCGTTAGAGACGCCGGAGGTACCGGCAGAGGAAGAGGGAGCAGAAGCGGAGATGGCGGGGCTGGCCTACCACCCTGTCTACCTGCCGCTGGTCTTGCAGGGCTTCCCACAACAAGGTGAGGAGGTTCCGGCGAAGGAAGCCGCAGAAGGAGAGGGTGTATTGGAGCAGGTCGCGGAGCTGCTGGCGGGAGAAGGGTCTGGAGAGGTGCTGGCGACGACCTTCACCTCGCCGCTGCCGTGCAGCTATCCTGCGGCGATCCGCAATGGCGAGGTGATCAGCTACACCTATGACAAGGTAGGGCAGGTGAGGATGGCGGCGTACAGCAGCGGGCGGTGCTATCAGTATTTTTACACTAGAGCTTATGACCGCCAGGTGCTGACGGCGACGACACAGTTCACGCTCTCGGCACGGACGGTGTACACCTACAACGCGGCAAGCCGCCTGACGAAGGTGAACGCCACCTCGTACACTTACGACAACCGGGGGAACCTGCTGAGCGACGGGGTGTGGAGCTACAGCTACGATGGTGCGGGGCGGCTGGTGCGGGCGACGACGGTGAGCCAGACGCAGGTGTACACCTACAACGGGGACGGACTGCGGGTAGCGCAGGGGTTGAACGGGGTGGAGACGCGCTTCACGTGGGATCAGGCGGCGGAGCTGCCGCAGGTGTTGGCGACGTCGGGAGGCCAATACGCCCTGTACGGGCTGGATCGCATCGGTGTGCAGCAGGGGAGCACGTGGTACTATCCGCACACCGACGCCTTGGGTTCGGTGCGGCAGTGGAGCAACAGCGCAGGTGCAGTGGTGGGCAACGCTTCATACGACCCCTTTGGCGTGCCGATCGTGAAGGAAGGGACGCTGCCGACGGGGTGGGGCTATGCGGGGGAGTGGACGGACCCGAGCGGGTTGCAGTACCTCCGTGCCCGATGGTATAATCCTGCTATCGGTCGCTTCACGCAGGTAGATCCGTTTGCGGGGGTGCTGTCGCAGCCGGGGACGCTCAATCCGTACATCTATGGCCTCAACAATCCCGTGATGTATACGGATCCGAGTGGGAAAATCGTTGATCCAGTCACTGCTATAGTTGTGGGAGCTGCCACTGGTGCAGTAGTAAACATTTTCATTCAGGGTGTTCGTACTCAGTCGGTTGACCCTGCGGAAGTTGTCGGGGCCGCGGTTGCCGGTGGTGCTATGGCATATCTCATGATGTTAGGCCCTGTACCTGCGGTCTCTACCTTTTGGCCTCTAGTGAGGCATGGTGCATTTGCAGGGGCATTGGCTGGACAAGCCGGGATCTTTGCAGAAACTGCTGCATGCGAGTTACTTGAACGAAGAACATTGGATTTGGGCAGGGTATGGCGTTATGCTAGAAAAAATGGGCTTTTTAATCTGTATACAATTATTGGAGATGCTTCCGCTGGCGCCGCTGGTGTTGCTGCTGGGTTTGGGTTAAGGCGGGCTTTTCAGCCTTTATCGTGTGTTCCATGTCTTTTAAACAGGCCGCCAATGTTTTTCGATGGGGTGGCCCAGGCTTCTATTCCGGTAATGTTTTGGGAAGTCAGTCAAGGCTATTTGGAGGAAGGAGTTCAAAATGCAGTCGACTATGGGTCCGGAGCAATGGCTTACTGGTTTGAAGCAATGGCTCAGCAATAATTTTGATCTCAAGAGATGTATTATAGCGATAGTCGGGATAAGTATTATTATCCCTATCCTGGGCTTTATTTCTTGGCGATTGACGCTTATCGCGGAACTTTTAGCTGGCTACCTCCTAATGCTCTTTTGGAATAGCTCTGGGGATGAAGAGGGACCTGAGTGTAATATTTATTCTATCCTTATGACCGTTACTTCCTGCGTTTTGGTGACCGCTCTCAGCACTATATTTCATTGGGGAGGATGTACTGTTCTGAGCGAATTTGAATTGTTCCCCGAAGAGTGCAGAAATTCAATTCAACGATTTATGACGATTGTGGCATCGGCTTTATTCGTCGGTGCATTATTGGCGATACCTACGTTATTAGATTGGTTTAAGAAGGCCCGAAAAATGAGGAGCGCCATTGGAAGTCCCTGCGAAATCTCGCGAAGGATCATACAAGAAGGTGATAATTTCTTCTGGATTCCTGAGTTCCCTTGTAATTTACGAGACCCTCTTGCGAAATATCGCGAAACCTGTGTGCTCAGAGACGAATTCGAGAAATGGGAATTCAAGGAGCCGTTGGTCCAGAAGGTCAAAGAATTTTGGGAGCGATGGTACTCTACTTCGGGATCTTTTTCCATTGTCTTCCATGATGATATATATCTCATCGTCAAAAATAAAATAAGACAGAAAAATAAAATAAGACAGGCTGTAATAATTTGTTTCTTGCGGTCTCTATTCTTCGTTTCTGTTCCACAAGAAGAGTGGAAGAAATTCTATGATCAGATAATGGGGCCTGTAGGTGAAATTTCTACTGACTTTTGCACTGTAAGGGAAAAAGGGCAGAAGGTAGAGATAGAAATTGTCATGAAATATAGGCAAGATCGCGTCGAGCTGTCTCTCCAAGAGTGGGAGCATTTTCAGTCTGCCTTGAAAGCCGCTCACGAAGCCATGTTGAACCGTTGAAAGCGCCTTGGTAAGGGTGCAAAGTGAAAGCGGCGGTGTGGGTATTTGCCTACATCGCCGTTTTAGGCTCGGTGCGGCAGTGGACGAACAGCGCAGGTGCTGTGGTGGGGAGTGCCGCGTATGATCCCTTCGGGGGGCCGCTGGCGGACAGCAGCAGCCCTGCGGTGCTGAGCACGGGAGGGAGCTGGGGCTATGCGGGGGAGTGGACGGATCCGAGCGGGTTGCAGTATTTGCGGGCGCGGTGGTACCTAAGCCGTAGGCTCGCCTATCGGCTTAGGGCAGGCAATCCTGCTATCGGCCGCTTCACGCAGGTGAACCCGGCTACGGGGATGCTTCAGCCAACTGCAGATGAATGAGCAGGCCCCCAAGTATCCACTTGGGGCCTTTCTCTATTGCTCCACGCTCTCCGGAGTCTCGGCCGGAGGCGTGTAGGGGATAATTGCGAAGGTCGTGGTGAGCGGCTTCTGGCCCTCCAGCGTCAGCGTCACGGAGTAAGTCCCCGCGGTCAGGAACCGGGTGGTTTCCGTGACGGTGAGGCTGTCCCACAGCGTGCCCTCCGCGTCCCCCTGCCAGGCGCCTCGGTAGTGGCGGACCTCGCTGCCGCTGCGCTGCCAGGAGATCTCCCAGCCCAGGTCGGGGGACAGGTCGCGGCACTGCGTCCCGCTGTAGAGCGCCTGCGTGTACCATTGAAAGCGTGTCTGGAGGGCGGTCGGACTGCCGTCGGGTGTGACCCCTGCGGCAACGAAGAGCGGCTCGCACGTCGGGGACTGCGGCTCCGGTCCGATCCGGATGGGGAAGGTGACCGGATCGCTGCCGGTGATGGTCAGCCGCGCGGTGTACTCTCCTCTCTCCCAGGACGTGCCCTCCTGCTGGTAGCAGGCGACCACGCCCTCGCCGTGATCCTCCAACAGCGAGAGGTGTTGGCTGCAGAGCGGCAGCTCCTCCTGGCTCACCGTGACCCAGAGAGGCGTCCCCGGACAGGCGGCGCTGTAGGTGTAGTGGAGGTAGAAGACCGGCGTCTCCTTCTCCAAAGCCTCCACGGCCGGCCCATCCGGCGTCAGGTAGAGTTCGAGGCCGGTGAGCTGGGCTTCTGTATCCAGGATGGTGAAGCTGTGGCTCCCCAGCGTGGTTTCGCCGGCGGTGAGGATCAGTGTGTAATCGCCGGGCGCCATCGGGCTGCCTTTGGGGAAGGCGATGAAGAGATCGAGCTGCCCGGGGATCCACTGCCCGCCGGCCAGCGGGGTGGTGTCACCGGCGGTGGATAGCTGCCAGGTGGCGGGTATCTCCAAAGGGGTCGTCCCTTCGACGACCGGGTGCAGGCGCAGTTGCGTGGCATCACGACACAGCGTGGTGGGGGCGGCAGGGAAAGCGAGGGCGGGATAGGTGGGCTCCGCAACCGGCCATCCTGCTCCGGAAGAGGCGTAGGGTGACGTACATGCCGAAATAATCAGCGGTAGACAGACGAAGGCCAGGGACAGCGCTCTATGGATGCTCTTGTTCATCGGTTCTCTCCTGTGGTACCCACTCACTGAGTTCTACGATCATCTTTTCTGCATACTCGCGCCAGTACGGGTGGCTGCCCACGCTGAGGTAAGCGCGGAAGTCTTCCAATGCCTGCTCGTATTCGTGCACCTGCTGGTGGGCGACCCCACGGTTGAATAGCGCCTCGTCCAGGGAGGGCTTCAGCGCAAGCGCTTTGTTCAAATTTTCGATTGCTTTGCGTGGGTGGTCGAACTCGCGCCAGTAGAGGATGCCGCGCGCCAGGTAGGCCTGGGCAAAGTGGGGATCCAGCTCCACGGCGTGGGTGAAGTGATCGACTGCCATTTCATATTCCATGAGGTCGCCCTGCGCATTCCCGTAATGGCGGTGGAGGATGCCCAGCAGGTAAAACCAGCGTGCACGACGCCTGTCTATCCAACCCCGCAGTCCGCTCGCAGGAGGCGTGCGATCGCTCATGGGTGCAGCTCCCGATAGACCGCTACGGTCTCTTGCGCAATGCTGCGCTGGGTAAACTGCTCCAACACCCGCGCGCGGCCCCGAATACCCAGATCGGCGCGCAGCGCCGGGTCCTCCATCAGGCGTGCGAGGGCTGCTCGGAGCGCTGTGATGTCATCTTCCGGGAAGGTAAGCCCGGCGTCGCCAATGACGTGCGGGATTTCGCCCGTCTGTGAGCCGATCACGGCTGCGCCGCAGGCCATCGCCTCGATCAGGACGCGCCCGAACTGCTCCGTCCAGTTGGGGCGCGAGCGCGACGGCAGCACTAAGATATCGACGCTTTGATAGAAGGTGGGCATTTGCACGGAAGGGATCGGCGGGCGAACGGTTGCCCGGTCGTGCAGCCCCAGGCTTTGGATCCGGGCCTGCAGTCGTGCGCTCTCCGGTCCACTACCTAAGATCGTCAACTGCCAGGGGCCGGCAAGGCCTGCCAGCGCCTCGATGAGCAGATCGGCGCCCTTTTCGGGGACCAATCGCCCCACGTACGCGATGTGGACCGGCGCCGCAGGGTGCGGGGTGGCGGGCGGCGTGAATAACTCCGGATCCACGCCGAATTGGGGGATGATGGCCAGCGGGCCGCCGTATCCCTTGGCCTGCCAGATCTGCGCGGCGGTGTGGCTGCCGGCCAGCGCATAGTCCACGTGGCGCAGATTGTAGCGCTCGATCCAGCGGAAAGGGAACGGGTACTGGCGGAGCAGGTTCTGCCAGGAGAACCAGAGCGTCTTTGCTCCCAGGCGGCGTGCCAGCCAGTTCGCGTGGAAAGTCGCCAGGTTATACGGCTCCTCGTCGATGTGCACGACATCGGGGCGGGTGGCGCGCAGCAGCTTCCCCAGCGTGGGGTAGAAATGGAGGTGGAACTGCCCGTTGAGCGCAATGGGCAGCACTTCGAAGCGATACCCCTGCGTATGCGCGCGCTCCAACGGGATGACGCCGCGTTCATCCTTCCAGGATGGAGGGACGGCAACGATCAGTTCGATGCCCGGCTCGCTGGCAATCTCCTCCAGCTTGCGTTGATAGACTCCGACGATACAGGCCTTCGAAAGCATCAAAACCCGCAACAGAGATCCTCCTGACGGCAGATGGTGAACTTCAAGAAAATGATCCTGAACCTCATCCCCACACCCCTTCACCAGTCCTTGGAGAGGGGGCCGGGGGGTGAGGAATCCGTGCCCCCAGTATACCCCAACCGCGCTACAATAAAACAAAAACCTTT
This sequence comes from Anaerolineae bacterium, assembly GCA_034004765.1. GTDB lineage: Bacteria > Chloroflexota > Anaerolineae > B4-G1 > SLSP01 > JAVEWB01. The sequence goes on along the minus strand of JAVEWB010000048.1, from coordinate 2,430 downwards.
ATTGACAATGAAAAGGGCTTCGAGTACAATGGTGTCATCAATGATGTTGAATTTGGCATCAAGAAAGGCACAGTATGGCTATAAAGATTATGCCCATCAGTGACCTGCGCCGCCGCACCAGTGACGTGATTCAGGCGGTGCAAGAGGGAAGCGACGCCATCTATATCACGCAGCACGGACGCCCGGTCGTGGTGCTGGTCACGTATGAGCAGTATGAGCGCTTGCTGGGTCAATCGAAGAGGCCTGCTGTGTCCGAGCCCCACGGGAGTTATACGGATCATCTGGCCGGCCTGCACCGGGAGGTATGGGAAGGCGTGGACACGGATGCCTATTTGCAGCAGGAGCGCGACGCATGGGATCCCTCCAAGACGCCCTGAGCGGGCACACCCGCCTGGGGCTCGACACTTCTATCTTTATCTATCATCTGGAGCAGCACCCGCGCTATGCCTTGCTGACTCAAAGCCTGCTGTCCGGCATTGAAACGGGACGGCGGATGGCGTTTACGTCTGTGGTGACTCTCATGGAGATAACCGTTCGCCCGTGGCAGTTAGGAGAAGCGCATATTGCCCGCCAGTACGAGTGGGCGCTGACGCATTTCCCAAATCTTGTGGTTGCCGAGGTCACGTGTGAGATCGCGCAGCAGGCTGCTCAATTGCGTGCTCATTACAGGCTTCGCCCTGCCGCTGCGCTGCAAGTTGCGACCGCTTTGGTGAATGGGGCGACGCTGTTGGTCACGAACGACCATGACTTGGCCCGACTTTCCCCTACGCTGGCCGTCGTTGTGCTGGATGATGTGCTGGCTTGAGGTGAGGCGTCAGGACGGTATGGGGGTATCCACCATTTACTGATTCGCTGTAATATACAGGGTAGGAGGATTGACGATGGATCGCGAGGATTTTGTCACACGACTGAATATGCTGCAACCTTTATCGCTGGGGACGTTTCCTACCCCGCTCATGCCCCTCCCTGCCCTTTCCGCAAAGCTAGGGGGCCCGGAGATCTGGGTCAAGCGGGACGACCTCACCGGGTTGGGGATGGGCGGCAACAAGGTCCGGAAATTGAACTTTCTTATGGCGGATGCGCTGCGCCAGGGGGCGGATGTCGTCATGACCACCGGGGCGCAGCAGTCCAATCATGCCCGGCAGACGGCTGCGGCTGCCGCTGCCTTAGGACTGCCCTGTGTCCTGGTCTTGGGAGGTGAGAAGCCCACAGGTGCACCGCAGGGGAATTACTTGTTGGACTGCCTCCTGGGTGCTGAGGTGCGCTGGGGCGGGAACCGCCCTTTGATGGCGGCGCTTGAGTCGGAGGCCGAGACGCTGCGGCAGCAGGGACACCACCCCTATGTAGCGCCCTATGGCGGCAGCAGCGCGGTGGGAATTTGTGGGTTTGCCGCTGCGCTGGTGGAACTTCTGGAACAGGCTCAGATTCTGGGGCTGACGTTTGACGCACTGGTGGTGGCCTCCAGCAGCGGCGGAACGCAGGCGGGGCTGATGGTTGCCTCGAAGGCGCTGCGTGACCCCATGCGCATCGTTGGGATCAGTATTGCCGAACGCGCCGATCCTTTCCGCGAGCGAATGGCGCGGCTTGGCTCCGAGGCGGCAGCATTGTTAAAGTTGGACTTCGAGCTGGTGCCGGAGGATTTCACGGTTGCCGATGGCTACCTGGGAGGCGGATACGGCGTCGTGGGGGAGTTGGAGCGCGAGGCGATCTCTATGGCTGCGCGCTCTGCGGGATTGCTGCTCGACCCTGTATATACCGGGCGCGCTTTTGGAGGATTGGCTGACCTAATCCACCAGGGGGCTTTTACCGCCAGGGATCGGGTCCTTTTCTGGCATACCGGCGGCGCGCCCGCGCTGTTTGCCTACGCCGAGGAGCTTACCCTATGAAGCCCTGGCTGGTGGCCGCTTTTGTTGCAGGTATCGGGCTGGGGCTGTTGTTCGGTTGGGTGATATGGCCGGTCCAGTATTATGATACTGCGCCTTCCGACCTGCGGGCTGACTACAAGCGTGAATATGTCTACCTGACGGCCTTGACTTACGAGATCGAGGGGAACTTGAACGCGGCCGAAATACGTTTGAACCAACTGGATGCTGCGGTGAACGCCGCGCCGGTGGTCGAATTGACCGAACAGTTGATTGACCAGCAGGCACCAACGACTACGATTGCGCCGCTGGCGCGGCTGGCGCGCGATCTGGACGCCGATACGCCGATCATGGCTCCTTATCTCCAGGGGGAATCGCAGTGAAACCAGGGGTATGGGTGGCGATTGCTTTGCTCTTGGGTGTAGCTGTGGGGATGGGGTATGCCTGGGGTGTGAACCCGGTGGACTACTACGATACTTACCCGCCGCTCATGCATGAGGAGTATCGTGCCGATTGGATTCGAATGACGGCGTTTGCTTATGGCCGCGAGGGCAATTTATCGCGGGCA
>JAVEWB010000047.1:0-10759 GCA_034004765.1 Anaerolineae bacterium | reverse complement strand
TTCCAGCGTCAGGGGTTCCGGCCGATCTACCGGGTTTTCGAGGATTTCGCTGAGGACGAAAACCCCTAATTCACCGGCGCTGCTGTCGCCGCGTCCCACCCGCAGGCAGAGGGATTCTTGGGTGAGTCCTCGTTGGCGGGCCAGGCGTTCGATATCGCTGCTGCTCCACCCTTCATACTCTCCCCAGCAAGCAATCTCTTTCTCGATGAGCTCCTGTCCTTGTGCGATCAGGACCTCTTCCGGCTGTCGGGCAAACCAGCGCCGAATCTGTCGCCGGGTGTAGGATTGGTAGGTGTAGTCCAGATCTTCGTCCAGCCAGGCGCGGTCCGGGCCGGGGGCCAGGGCTTTGATGATTTCCACCTGGTCTCCGCTTTTGAGCACGGTGGTGAGGGGGGCATACTGACCGTTGACAATGGCTTTGCGGCAGCTATGGCCGATTTCGGTGTGTACGGCATAGGCAAAGTCCACCGGCGTCGCACCGGCAGGGAGATCGACCACGCGACCTTTGGGTGTGAAGACGCGGATGCGCTCCGGAGTGATTTCTGACTTGAAAAGGTTGAGAAAGGTGGTGGGGTCATCGGTCGGAAGTTCGGCCAGTTCGGCAATCCAGGAGAGGCGGGGCAGAAGCTGTTCGAGGGTGCCGCGATCACTGGCCTGCTGCAGGTAGCCCACGATGCCATACTTGGCCAGATGCTGCATCTGCTGGGTGAGGATGCGCACCTCGAGGGGGCGTCCCCGCAGCCCGATGACTGTGGTGTGCAGCGCGCGGTAGATGCCCTCTTTGGGAATAGCGATGAAGTCCTTGAACCGGCCAGGCACCGGAGCCCACAGGTCGTGGACACTTCCCAGTGCAGCATAGCATTGGGCGTGGGTTTCGGTGATGACCTGGATGCGCAGCCCATCGTAGGTTTGCGCGCTTTCCCATCCGTATGCGCGGATGTAACGATAGAGGCGCGATACCCGTTCAGGTAACGCATTGACGGCTGCTGAGCAGCCGTCAATTTCAAATTTGTGGTGTAACTGGATGAGAGTAGCTTCCTGGTCGTGGGTGAGAAGCCTGGTGCGTGCCTGGAGCAGTTCCTCGATCTCCGCATAAGCTTCGGGGTCCAGCACCTGCAAGCACAGGTCCTCCAGCTCTTCTTTGATCTCCCAAATGCCCAACCGCGTGGCGACAGGGATAAAGAGCTCCATCGTTTCCTGGGCCTTTTTGGATTGTTTGGCCGGCGTCAGCCAGCGGATCGTGCGCATATTGTGCAGGCGGTCGGCCAGCTTGATGATGATCACACGGATATCCGCGCTCATGGCCAGGAAGAGGTTGGCCAAGCTGGCCGCAGTTCTTTGCTCGTGGGTCAGATCGTTGTTGAACGCGGCGCTCACTTTCTTCAGCGCCTCGACTTTTTCCCCCAGGTTGGTGACGCCTAAGACTAACTGTGCCACTTGAGACCCAAAATCTGTCTCGATCTGTTCGTAAGTGGCCGGTGTGTCCTCGATCACGTCGTGCAGGAGTGCTGCCGTGATGGATTGTGCATCCATCTGCATGTCGGCGAGGATGTGGGCTACAGCCAGCGGGTGGTGGATATAGGGCTCCCCTGATTTTCGCTTCTGCGTTCCGTGGGCGGCATAGGCAAAATCAAAGGCGCGGTGAATGACCTCTTGTTCCTGAGGTGGTAGATAATGGATCTGAGTTACCAGTTCCTCGTAAGTGTTTGCATCATCGTTCATAGTCGATCTCGATTGGCAAAGGCGGCGCTTTATTGGCAGTGGAACGGCAGAGTTTGCTTCGTTGTATGGTTAGCGACCTTAGATCTTTATAGTTATAACCCAGACTGGGTGAAATGCAACCTCATCGTTAAGATAGCTACCGGCTCCGGGGATTGTCCCCAGAGCCGGTAGGCAATTGTTCAAGGTAGGAACTGCTCCGCATAATGACAGGCTACGGCATGTCCCGGCTCCAATTCTCGCAAAGGGGGTTCTTCGATGGCGCAGTTATCCCTGGCGATGGGGCAGCGGGGATGGAAGCGGCAGCCCGAAGGTGGGTTGAGAGGGCTGGGGACATCGCCCGCAAGAATGATGCGCTCGCGCTCAAGCGTCGGGTTGGGGATGGGGATCGCGGACATCAGCGCGCGAGTGTAGGGGTGCAGCGGATTCTGGAAGAGACTTTCGCGGCCAGATTGCTCCACCATTTTCCCCAGGTACATGACGGCGACCCGGTTCGAGATATGTTCGACCACGGCCAGATTGTGAGCGATGAAGAGATAGGTCAGGCCGAATTCTTGTTGTAAGTCTTTCAAGATATTGAGCACTTCCGCCTGGATGGCCACATCCAACGCCGAAACCGGCTCATCCAGCACGATGAACTTGGGCTTCAAGACCAGGGCACGGGCAATCCCGATGCGCTGGCGCTGACCGCCCGAGAACTCGTGGGGGTAGCGCATGGCGTGATAATCTTCGAGCCCTACGTTGCGAAGCGCTTCCAGCACCTGCTCGAAACACTCGTTAGGGGTGCCGAGGTTGTGGATTTTGAGCCCTTCTGCAATGGACTCCCCGATCGGCAGGCGCGGATCAAGAGAGGCGTAGGGGTCCTGAAAGACGATCTGCATATTCCGCCGGGCTTGTTTCAGCTCCTCGCCCTCCAGATTGAAAACATCCATCCCGTCGAAGGCCACCTGTCCACCGCTGGGTTCAATGAGCCGCAGCATGGTATGGCCGGCGGTACTCTTCCCGCAGCCTGATTCTCCGACTAAGCCTAGCGTCTCACCTTCTTTAATGGTGAAGCTGATATCATCCACGGCTTTGATCCAACCGACGGTGCGACGGAAGACGCCTTTGCGCACCGGATAGTATTTCACCAGGTGATCGACCCGGACCAGCTCCTTGGGTTGTTCGTTTACGCTTGCCGTGTTTGCTATCATTGTTGACCTCTTTTTAGAGGAGCTTTATGCCCGTCGTGATCCTCATAGAGCCAGCAGCGCACCGTGTGGTTGTCGTCAAGCGTGAGCAGATTCGGTTCGACTTCGGTGCATATCTTCAGGCCGTATTTCTCACGCAGTTTGCACCGGGGTGCAAACCGGCAGCCGGGGGGCATATCGATGAGGTTGGGAACATTGCCGGGAATGACTTCCAGATACTCTTTGACCGTGCCAAGGATGGGGACGGAGCCGATCAATCCCAGCGTGTAAGGATGCAGCGGCTCAGCGAACAAGGTGCGAACGTCTGCCTGTTCCACAATCTGACCCGCGTACATGACCGCGACCCGATCCGCCATTTCCGCAATCACCCCCAGGTCGTGGGTGATCAGGATGACGGAGGTCCCCAGTTGGCTGCGCAGACCGCGAAGCAGATCGAGGATCTGTGCCTGGATGGTGACATCTAAGGCCGTGGTTGGTTCGTCGGCGATGAGCAGGTGTGGTTTTAGCGCCAGCGCCATCGCGATCATCACGCGCTGCGCCTGGCCGCCGGACATCTCGTGCGGATAGGCAGAGGCTTTTCTCTCCGGGTCAGGAATGCCGACCTGTTTTAGCAGTTCTACAGCCTTTTTCCGCGCCTGCTCCTTGTCGATCCCCTCATGGATTTTGAAGACCTCCACGATCTGGTCACCGACGGTGAATACAGGATTGAGGCTGCTTTGCGGCTGCTGGAAGATCATGGAAATCCGATCGCCGCGGATTTTGGTCATCTCTTTGATATCGAGTGTCAGCAGATCCTGTCCCTCGAAGCGGACCTGTCCTTCCAAGATTTTTCCCGGTGCGTCGACCAGGCGCAGGATGGAAAGGGAGGTTACGCTCTTCCCACACCCTGATTCACCTACGAGGCCTAAGACCTCGCCCGGATTCACGTAAAAATCCACGCCGTCTACAGCTTTGACGACGCCATCTTCCGTGTAGTAGTAAGTTTTAAGCGCTTGCACCTCCAGAAGCGGTGCTTGTTTGTCGTTGTCAGTTACAGGTGTCTTTTCCATAATACCCTTGCCCTATTGCTTCAGCCGTGGGTCGATGGCATCTCGCAGCCCATCGCCGAGCAGGTTGAACGCCAGCACTGTGATCATGATGGCAATGCCGGGGAAGAAGACCAGATGCGGCGCTGTAAAGACCTGATTGCGCTCTGTTCCCAGCATCGTCCCCCATTCCGGTGTAGGCGGCTGTGCTCCCAGGCCGATGAAAGAGAGCGCGGCGGCGTCCAGGATGGCGGTGCCCACGCCCAGCGTTCCCTGGACAATCAGCGGTGGGACCGCGTTGGGCAAGATGCGGCCCAACAGAACGTGAAGATGGCTTCCGCCAAGGGCTTTTGACGCAGAGACGTACTGCTGCTCTTTGATCGAGAGGACACTGGCACGCACGATGCGCGCGTAGACAGGGATCGAGACAATGGCAATTGCCAGGAGTGCGTTCTCAAGACCCTTCCCGAGGACCGAAACGATGGTGATGGAGAGCAAGAGGGAGGGGAAGGCCAGAAGCACATCAAGAAGCCGCATGATGATATTGTCCACATTCCCGCCGACGTAGCCCGCCACAGCGCCTAAGGCAGTGCCGATGATGATGGCAAAGGTGACGGTGGTAATCCCTACGAATAGCGAGACGCGGGTTCCGTAGATCACCCGGCTGAACTCATCCCGCACGTTTCCGTCGATGCCCATCAGGTGCTGCGGTTGATCCGCGGGGCACCCAAGCAGGTGGATGCAGGGATCCCCTCTCTTTTTAACGTCTTCCACGCCGATCAGAACCTGTTCGGGGTCGTAGGGTGCAATGACCGGGGCGAAGATCGCGATGAGGATGAGGATCGCCAGAATGACCATGCCGATGATAGCCGACCGCTGGTGGAAAATGCGCCGCAGTGTCAGCCGCCACAAGCTGTTGGATCGGTAATCTTTTATCGCCACATCGGGTGTGACTTCTGCTGTAGTGGTTGTCATAAGCCTATCACTCCAATTTTATTCTGGGATCGATGAATGCGTAGGAGATATCCACGACCAGGTTGATGAACACGTACCCGATGGCAATAACCACGGTAAAGGCCTGGATGATGGGAAAGTCCCGGGCGGTAATCGCCTCGTACATCATCCGCCCCACACCGGCAAGCCCGAAGATCGTTTCCGTGAGCACAGCGCCGGCAAACAAATGGCCAATCTGCAGCCCTATCACGGTGACAATTGGAATCAGTGCGTTGCGCAGAGCGTGTTTTAGGATGACCAAGCGCTCGATAAGCCCTTTGGCGCGGGCCGTGCGGATGTAATCCTGTTTCAGAACTTCCAGCATGCTGGAGCGGGTCATCCGGGCGATAATCGAAAGGGGGATCGTACTCAGCGCTATGGCCGGTAGGATCATGTGCTTCAGCGCATCGCGCAGGACGACCCAATCGCGGGTAATAAGCGAGTTGACGATAAAGAGATTGCCTAAAAATTCCAGGAGATAGAACTGAAAGGTGCCCTTTGTCGCAACTTCCCATTCGAAGACTTCATAGAAGGGGATGCTGGTGACCCCGGCACTAATGCGTCCTGTGGGGGGCAGCCAGAAGGGTGTGTCTTTCAAAAGCAGCGCGAAGATGTACGCCAGCATAAGTCCGAGCCAGTAGACCGGCATGGAGACGCCTGCGTTAGCTACCACCATGGTTGCTACATCCGCCGGTGAATTTCGATAGACCGCTGAGATGATACCTGCTGGAATGCCGATCAGGGTAGCGATTAGAACGGCAATGAACCCTAACTCGATCGTAGTGGGCAGGCGCTCGGCCAGGATGAGCACTACCGGGCGGCTGAAACGGATAGAGCTGCCGAAATCCCCTTTCAGCAGATTGCCCATGTAGATGCCGAACTGTACATAGATAGGCTTATTCAGCCCGAACTGCTCGTTGAAGCGGGCACAGACCTCAGCCGTGGCTTTTTCCCCCATCATGGCCTTGCATGGGTCACCGGGGATCATACGCGCCAGAGTGAACGTGACGATCAGGATCCCCAGCAGAACGGGGATTGCTAATAATAAACGCCGAATCGTATATTGTGTCATGAGCCACTCACATTCGAGAAAAATTTACGAACTGCAAGTTATACAAAAAGACGCGGGATGGGATTTTGCCTTTTGTAGGTAAACGCCATCCCGCGTCGATGGTACACTAGCAGGTTACAGATGGCCGGCTAGCGTTTGATTACTCCGTTGCAGGTGCGTTGAGCAGGTTGCCCCACAGATAGGTGAAGTAAGAGAACTGGCCCGTGTTACCCTTGTGCAGCGGGTTCGCAGCATCCCAGGCAACAACCCAGGACATCACGACATCGTTGGCATCCAGGGTGGAGCCGTCATGGAACTTCACGCCCTCGCGCAGATTGCAGGTCCAGACGGTCAGGTCCTCATTGGGATCGCAGGACGTGGCCAGACCGGGCTCGACTGCCGTACCGCCGACTTCGTAGGACAGCAGGGGTTCCAGCGTCTGCTCGCAAGCGCGCAGCGATTCGCCGTCGGTCTCATCGTTGCAGTACAGGGAGATGGGCTCGGCGTTCTGCATCCAGACGAAGGTGTCGCGTCCGCCGGGATTCACGACCGCGAAGTACTCATTGCCCAACGGGCTGGCGTGAGCACCCTCGACATCGGCGCGGTAAGCGGTGCCGGAACCACCGTGGGCGATGGGGATCATCGGGACCAGCTCGCGGATGGCGTTGTTGGCCTCGACGTACAGCGACTCGGCCTCAGCCGGATCGGCGATCTGCGCAGCAGCCTGCAGTTTTTCGTAGACCTCGGGGTGTGCCTCACCGAACTGCGGGTTGGTGGCGGCGAAGTGGAAGTCGAGGAAGTTGGTGATGTGCGGGTAGTCCGCATTCCAACCCAACAGATAGATGCCGTCCAGCCGACCGGCGTTGGATTCCTCGATGAACGCACCGGATTCCATGACCTCGATTTCGGCCTTGATGTTCAGGTTCTCCAGCAACTGGGCCTGCAGGTCGGTGGCAACCAGACCGGGCTCAGGCAGGTAGGAGCGGAAAACGTCCCGGTAGTAGATCGTGGTCTCGAAGCCATCGGGGTAACCCGCTTCCGCCAACAGGGCCTTGGCCGCTTCGGCGTCGAACTCGTACCACTCATCGCCGGTGCAGCCGTTCGGGACGGCGCAGGGGGTGAAGTGGCTGGCAACTTCAGAACCCGCGGGGTAGAAGTTGTCCACGAGGCGCTGGCGGTCGATGCCCATGGCCAGAGCCTGGCGGACCTTGACGTCGCCCCAAGGCTCGAAGGTGTTGGTAACGGCAACATAGAAGATATTCAGGGCCTCACGGTCGTAGAGCGCCAGATCAGAGTCCTCGCGAATGACGTCGAAGTCATCCGGGCTGGGGTTGTCGATGCCGTCCACGGTCTGGGATTGCAGTTCCAGCAAGCGGGCTGCACCCTCAGGGCTCCAGCGGAAGACGATTTTGTCCACAGTACCCGCGTCGCCCCAGTAATCGTCGAAGCGAGTGAAGACAATGCTGTCGCCGCGGTTCCAGGTGTCCATCACGTATGGGCCGGTGCCGACGGGTTTTTCAAGGATTTCGCCGGAAGCCATCGCTTCCTCGATCCATTCCTTGGGCTGAATGGAGAAGGCAGAGAAGGCGGCCTTTGAGGGGAAGGCGGGATCAGGAACGCACATGGTGAACTGCACGGTCTTCTCATCCACTGCGGCGATTTCCTTGATCAAGCCACCGTAGTCACAGTCAGGGGACGTTACTACCATCGGCTCAAAAGCGGCGGGCTCTTCGGTAGCTTCTTCGGTGGGTTCCTCAGTTGGTTCTTCGGTCGGGGCCGCGGTTGGGGCCTCGGTGGGCGTAGGCCCACAGGCAGCTAACACCAAGCTGAACAATACAACTAACGTCAATACGGTCAATAGGGACTTGCGTTGCATGGTTATTCTCCTCCTGTTGATTTTTGGTTTAGAATTTTTGGAACTGGGCTATACTTTGTGGCGTCGAACACCCCCCTTTCTTAGTCCATAGTGGACGATAATCTTAACATTTTAAGGAGAAACCGGAAATTGTCAAATGCAATACCCCTCTGTCACCCCAAAAACCGACATTTGTCATAGCCCCGAACGCAGGTTTTTAAGGGGTGGGTTACTCATCGGGTAAATAATTGACAGATGTGGGGTTGCGTGATACATTCTTCTTAGAATGTGCACACCCATTTTACCGCGGAGACGTGGGTAGCGTGGTGGGGGGATGGCTGCAAGAGGAGGCTTGGTAGATGACAACAGGGCAACGGATCCTCATTGTCGATGATGAAGCATTTATCCGGGTGCTGCTCAAGCAGACACTCGAGGATTTGGAGGATCGTGGCGTCGAATTGCTGACCGCTGCCGATGGGCAGGAAGCGTTGGCAGTGGCGCTGCGTGAGCACCCCGACTTGATTTTGCTCGATGTGATGATGCCTCGTCTCAATGGGTACGAGGTCTGCCGCCAGGTCAAGGCCACGGATCAAGCAATTTATGTCGTTTTATTGACGGCTAAAGGGCAGGCTGTGGACAAACAAGAAGGTGCGCTTGCCGGGGCCGATGAATACGTGACCAAGCCTTTTGACCCCGACTATATTTTAACCCGCGCGGCTGACATTCTGGGAATTACACTCTGATTTCGAAAACCGGCCAACGATGGAATCTTTAGCGCCCTCTCTGCCTCGTTTGCTGAGTCGCCAGGTGGCGACCCAGCTTTTGCAACAGGCAAGTGTCTTGATGCCGGGGGCAACGCTTCTCTTGTTGACAGCCAGCGGCGAGCCCTATGTGGCCTTGAATACTGAGCCGGCTGCTGGGGCTGCCGTCTCTGCTGCACTCCCGGAAAGCACTTTGCCCCTTCAGGTTGCAGGCGAGTCCTATGGGACCCTGATCGCGCGCGGACCGGATGTGCAGCGGTCTGACGCTCAGGCACTTCTGCATCTGACCTGTGTTAACCTGACGCGCCTGCTCTCGTGCACACTGGACGCCCGTGAGCTGGCTCAGGAGACGCTGGATCGGTACCGTGAGATCAACCTCCTCTACCGCATGGCCGAGACGGTAGGGATTTCCCTGGATCCGGATGAAATACCTCACCTTATTCTGGAAGAAGCCGCCCACGTGATTCAGGCCGATGTCGGTGCCGTAGTGCTGCAGGGGCAGGGGGGCGCTCAGGCATGTACGTTGTATGATGTGGCGGCCTCCTCCCGGCTTTTGGAAGAAATCGTGCTGGTCGCGACCCCCGACAGTTTGACCGAACCTCGCTCCGGCATTCTCACTACGGATCAACTACCCTCTTATGTGCAGAGCCTCGGCTCGGTGCTGTGTGTGCCGATGAAGGTGCATGAGCGCTATGTAGGATCGGTAAATCTGGGACGTGTGGTCGGTCAGCCCGTCTTCACCGCTGGGGATCAAAAGCTGTTGTTAGCCCTGTCAGGGCAGGCGGGAGCGGCCATCGAGAACGCGCGTCTTTTTGCCAGCCTGAAGCAGCAGCGCGATGCCATCGCCAAGATGAAGGATGACATGGATAATATCTTTGCCAGCATTGGCAGCGGTATTATTACCCTGGATGGTGAGCAGGTCATTGCGATTATCAACCCGGCGGCCGAGCGTATTTTGGGAGTGCGTGCGTGTGATGTCTTGGGGCAGCCATACCAGGACGCGCTTCCCGGTGTGGGGAAGCAGCTTGCCATGCTGGTCGATATTGTGCGGCAGCGGGACGAGGCCGTTTTTGGCTATGAACTGCGTCCCAGCGTACCAATGCGCGGGAGCCTGAACCTGCGGCTGCATCTGAGCCCTCTGAAGGACCGGCAGAATCGCACCACCGGCATTGCCATTGTCTTGGATGATCTGACCCAGCAGCGGCAGTTGGAGGCGTTGGTGCGCATGGTCCGCGGGACGTTCGAGCGGTATGTGCCGCCGCAGGTGGTGGAGCAGTTGCTCTCCGATCCCTCTCAAGTGCGGCTGGGGGGCGTGCGGCGCGAGGTCACCATTCTCTTTGCCGATGCCCGAAGTTTCACGGCTTTCAGTCAGAGGCTTGATCCCGAGGCGGTGGTAGAGCTGTTGAATCGTCATCTGACGTTGATGGCCGATGCGATTCTGGATGAAGAAGGTACTCTCGACAAGTTCATGGGGGATGGGGTGATGGCGCTGTTCAACGCGCCGCTCTCACAGCCGGATCATGCGCTGCGTGCCGTGCGGGCTGCACTGCGGATGCAGGCGGCCATCGCGGCGCTCCGCGACCAACTTCCTGCCGAGCAATTCCTGAGCTTTGGCGTGGGCATCACTACGGGCCCGGCGGTCGTGGGTAACGTAGGATCACCGTCGCTGCAGAACTACACCGCTATTGGTGATAGTGTGAACCTGGCCTCGCGGCTGCAAAGTTATGCCAGTCCGGGGCAGATTCTGTTGAACACTGCTGCTTATACCTACGTCCAGAATGAGGTCGAGGCCTGTGAGCTGGGCCGGATCAATTTCAAGGGGCACAGCGAACCTGACCTGGTTTATCAGGTGCTGGGACTGCGTCAGTAAGTTTGACAATCGATCACAATGCGGTATAGTAAACGACGTTGATCTGAAAGATCGAGATAAAGATTGATTAGGAGGGAACTGGGATGCCAACGCTGTGCTGCTTTCATGAATGGGTTTCTGCATCCCTGAAATCTGGTTAAGTCCATACCAGTCTGAGTTGTATTTTTGGAGCCGTGGGTGCATTTGCCCGCGGCTCTTTTTTTATGTCTGAGGAGTTATGTATGTTGAGAGTATCGAATATTGCCAAGTCGTATGGTACGGCTGTCATTCTTGATAACGTCTCATTCACGTTGAA
>JAVEWB010000046.1:0-11097 GCA_034004765.1 Anaerolineae bacterium | reverse complement strand
GCGTGCTCCTGATTGGTACATCCAGGCTGTCTCGGGGGGTATTGGCCCCTTAGGGGTGATTAAGGGATTTATTGAGCTGTATGATGCGGGTCTGATTGACCGTGTTCCTAAATTGGGTGTGATTCAGACAGAGGGATGCGCTCCTATGGTCCGAGCCTGGGAGCAGGGACTGGATGAGGCCGAACCGGTACAGCCGGACAGCCTGATCACCGTTCTGGCGACCGGCACGCCCGGCAAAGCTTATACTATGCTGAAACAGGCGATCGATCGGTATGGTGGGGCAATGGCTGCAGTCAGTGATGGTGACGCCTTCCGCGCGATGCGCCGTGTGGCGCGGCTGGAGGGTCTCTCTATGGAACCGGCGGCGAGCGTGGCCTTTGCGGGGATGGCCCGGCTGGTGGAGCAGCAGATCATTCGTCCGGATGAATGTGTCATCGTCAACTGTTCAGGCCACACTTTCAGCGCGGAGAAGCACGCACTGGAGGATCGCTATTTCTTGAGCCTGGATACCCCGGCGGCGGATCTTGATCGCCGTCCTGTCGAGGGGGTGGCTGCGGCATTGGAACAGCTTGACGAGCAGATTACCACGATTGTGGTGATTGACGACAACCCCAATGACAGTCGCCTGATCCGTCGCCTGCTGCAAAGCTACAAACAGTATCGTGTCTTCGAATCCAACAATGCGTTGGACGGTCTGGATTTGGTGCGACAACGGCAGCCTGATCTGGTGGTGTTGGACCTGACCATGCCGACGATGGATGGGTTTGAGACACTCTCGGAGCTTAAAGCGGACGCACGCACGTGCGATATCCCGGTGGTGGTGGTTTCAGCTAAGGCCCTGTCGCTTACTGAACAGGATTACCTTAAGCGGCATACCGATTCTGTCTGGCAAAAGGGAAGTTTCAACGCACAGGAGCTGGTTCAGCACGTTTCCACCCTTCTGGGGGGCACGTCAGAGGGACCTAAGCGTGCGGCTCCCGGCCAGACTTCTCAGGGAAGCGATCGCTTGATGGGTACTTTTGGCAAGCTCAATCGCCAGCGCGTTTTGTTGGTGGAGGAAAGCTCGTGGGATGCGCGATTGCTACGGCGGCTGGTTGAGTCGCGGTCGCGCTTTGAGGTCATCGAGGCTCAATCAGGGGCGGAGGCATTGGTTGCTGTCGCGGAGGCACCTTTTGATCTCATCATCTTGGGACTGCAACTGCCGGATATGACCGGTGAGCAGGTGTTGGTGGATCTGCGTGCACGGGAGGGAACCCGACATGCCCCTGTCGTGATCATCACGGAGAAACAACTGGATTCTGTTGAGCGCGCTCGTTTGGGTGCTAAAGTGGAGTCTGTCTGGTCAAAATCAACATTGGATCGTAGCAGTCTGCTATCCTATATAGAGAATCTGCTGCCGGAGTAATGTCTATGAGCGATCATACTGTTTTGTATATTGAGGACAATTATCATAACCGCCGCATTGTGCGCAAGATCTTGATGGCAGGGGGTTACGAGGTCTATGAAGCCGAGGATGGCCGGAGCGGGTTGAAGATGGTCAGCGAACTGCAACCGGGCCTGGTGCTTCTGGATATCAGCCTCCCCGGTATGGATGGCCTTGAGGTAGTGGGACATCTCAAGGCGGACCCCGAGCTGGCCAAGATTACTGTGGTGGCATTGACTGCGTCGGCCATGGTGGGCGACCGGGAGCGTTTTCTTAAGGCCGGCTGCGATGATTATCTTTCCAAGCCGGTGCGGGCCAGTGATCTGCTGGCCAAAGTGGGAGAATATCTTGCTCCCTCTAAAGACATGACACCTACGATCGGATTATGAAAATTGTTCTAGTGATTGAAGACAACCCTTATGATGCGCGATTGCTCATGCAGATTCTCAAAAATTCCTATTTCGTGCTTCATGCCGAAGATGCGGAGCAGGGATTGCTTTTAGCGGCAGAGCAAAAGCCGGATTTGATCTTGCTGGATATGGGACTGCCTGATCTGGATGGCCAGACGGTTGCGGCATTGATTAGAAATACCCCTGGATTGGAAGATACTCCTCTGGTGGCCGTGACAGCATGGCCGCCTGATACCGCTCGTGATATGACGGAGGCCTACGGCTTTACCGCTTACGTCTCTAAGCCTATTGATGTCCAGGACTTTCGCGCCAGGATTGCTGCATTCCTTGGCGAGGGCACATAAGAGGCACTCCTGGCCCTGATGCTTCTTTTTGATTCATGGAGTGCTCGATGATGTCGCCACCGGAGCCTGAAGTCGTTGAGCTTGTCCCGGCCAGTCAATTCACGCTTGATGAATTGACTGCAGCTTATAATCAGACGCGTGTCGATTATATTGTCCCCATGCCCATGAACGTGGAGCGCTTGTACGAGTATATCCGTACCTATGACGTGGATTTGAGCCGGTCGGCGGTTGCGCTCTGCAGTGAGGAGATGTTGGGGCTGGCGATGTTGGGAGTGCGTCCGGGCCATACCTGGATCACGCGGTTGGGAATGCTCCCCGCAAGCCGGCGTCGCGGAGCCGGACAGAAGCTTGTAGAGCATCTGATCGCTCGCTCTGCTGAATTAGAGGTGCCTCACGTTATCCTGGAGGTCATCAAGAACAACACGCCGGCCCATTGTCTCTTCCGGAAATTGGGATTTCGCGAGACGCGCGAACTGCTTGTGTTGCGGCGACCTCCTGGTCCGGCCACTGAAGTTGTCGAACCTTACACGGAAGAATTTCTTGAGTCTGATGAGGCGATAGAACTGCTGGAACAGCGCCGAAGTTGTCCTTCCTGGCTGGATGAGGCTCCCTCTTTGCGTAATGCCGGGCGAATGGAAGGCTTCCGCGTGACCCTGGCATCAGGTGGGTCGGGATGGATCATCTTTCAGCATAACCTTTTCCAACTGGGAAAATTAGTCCTCCAGCCGGAAACAGGGGATTTGCATGAGGTGGCACGTGCTCTTTTACACACGTTGTACAATCACCACCCACGTCACGACACGCAGCTTGAGAACCTGCCTGAAGATGCCTCATATTGGCCCGCTCTCCAGGAATTTGGCTTTGTGGTTTCTTTCCAACGCACCGAAATGCGGCTGGACTTGGGAAGTGCTTCCTAATCTATCTTGAGGTAAGCTCTCCAGGCGGCCGGGACCTCGCCCGAGAAGACCAGGTAGTTGGTCCTGGGGATCTTGGGCTCCCAATGGAGCGTCATGTGGGCTTCATGGGGAAGGCGGTTGGCTTTGTGGCGGTTGCAGCTTGCACAGGAGCAGACGGTATTACCCCAGGTGTTTTTCCCTCCCCGGCTGATGGGCAGGATGTGATCGACCGTGAAATCCTGTTTGGCCAGAGGCGTTCCAGATTTGAAGTCCCCCAGTCGGATTCCACAATACGCACAGGTGTAAGCATCGCGTTGAAGCACAGCCTTTCGGCTCCAGTGCGCGTTGCGTCGAGGCACATTGACGTAGTAGCGCAGCCGGATGACGGTGGGGATGTGCAGGGTCGTGGTAACGCCGTGCATCTCCAACGCCTCAGTGCAAGCGGCCTCTACATGCCCTCTGAGGAGTAAGGAGAGCGCCCGCCTTTGGGTGACGATGGCCAGGGGTTCATACCCCGCGTTAAGTAATAAGACACTGGACATTTTTATTTCTCCAATGCCCTCGCCAGTGCTATCTCATAGCTTTTACGGACAAAGGGCATCACATACCCGAGATCGCGCTTGTTTACAACAGTAACCTGAATCCAATGTTGAATGGGGCGATCCCCGGTCTGAAACTCGGCAGTGAGCTGGTGCTCGCCCAACGCTTCCCTCTCGGCCTGCCGTAGCTGCGTAAGGACGATCCCTTCGTCCACCAGAAAGGCGAACAGGCGTCCTTCGACTTGATAGCTGGGACAACCGAACATCCGTCGGGTTGTGACCTGCGGCCAGTGTAGTGCCTCCAGCTCAAATAGTTCTCTTAGCTCCTTCGAGCTTTCTTCCGAATAGTGTGTCACGGTTCCTCGCTACGCAACGATACGGTGATGATTGCTGACTTGTTATCATGATAACGTAATCTGGCTTTGAAGTCAACACAGCCAATCCATTCTATGGTCTCCCGAAGTCGGCGATGAAGTAATAATAGCCCCACTCGGCTTCGGCAACCCCCATACCAATTTCGGTGAGCCAGGTGCTCAGGAGGGTGCGCCGATGGGGATCGTTGGGTGGAATTTCGTCCATCCACACGTCGACGGCTCCCTGCGGGCTTTTGCGCTGGGCCCAACACTCCGCCCAGCCTCTGCCGGCGTATCCCACGGCTCGCACCCGTGTTTTGATGTCCGAGCCATCGGACCCTGTGTGGCTGCACCACCCACGCTGGCTGCAATCGTTGGCCTGACCCTGTGCAGCTTGCGCTAACGTCTCGTTGTATACCAGCGGCGGCAGGCCGTACTCTGCGCGGACGACGTTGATGAGCCGGATGGTCTCCTGTGGCCAGGCGGCCACATCATCGGGCGGCGGGACGGCGGGGAGCGGCGTGGTGGGAATGGCCGTTGCTGCAGGTGCTGCCTCGCTCTCCTGCGTGGAAGGTGGCGCGGTGGTGGGGGTAGGGAGGGCCGGCGTTGCGGTAGGAGCAGACGCGCTTGCCAGTGCCGGGCTCTCCAGTGGAAGGATCAGGAGCTGGCCGATTTGCAGCGCGGCGTCGGCAGGCAGGGTGTTGACGGTTTGCAGCTCGCTCATGTCCACCCCGTAGGTTTGCCCGATGCCGGTGAGTGTCTCCCCTTCGGCCACAGCATGGATGACCCAGAAGGGGGACGCGCCTTCCCACTCGGCGGACGGCGGGATCTCCAGCACCTGCCCGGTGCGGACCACGAGGGCCTCGCCCAGGTCATTCTGGAGCTGGATCGCGGCCATGGGTACGTCATACGACAGCGCCAGACCCAGCAGCGTCTCTCCGTCCTGCACAGTATGGGACAGCGGAAGCGGTTGAGGGGTGGGGACTGTTGTGGGCGTGGCGGGGATTATCGTGGGAGGTAGCGGAAGGTCGGTGGGAGTGGGTAGGACCACGGCAGCCGTTGTCGGTGCTGTGGATACCATCGCGGTGCCCTCTTGCGTTGGGGCTTCTTCAGCGTGCATACACCCCATCAGAAACAGCGCTATCAGGAGTACGGCTCCGGTGTGGAGATAGCGCAGGGAAAACGGAGCCCCATGTCTGGCAAAGGGTTTGAACAGAAGTGTGTTTGTATTGTTCTTCATCTGGACCGTAAAATACCAGCAATCGGGATAAATGCAAAATAGCGCAGCGCCGGGTTTTGACCCGGCGCTGCTATGAAGATCATTGACGTTTATGCATGCTCTTGCAGAACGGGCAGAAGCTGCTCGACCGTTTCCAGGAGTTCCTGAACGGTGATGGGGCGGATTAAAAAGCCGCTGACCCCTGCTGCGATGGCTTTGCTCTGCAGTTCCGGATTGGCGTTGGCCGTGAACATCAGTATAGGCAGCTTAGCATAACGCGGATCGCTGCGCAGGGATTTCAACAGAACAAGCCCATCCATCTTTGGCATCATGAAGTCCGTGATGACCAGATCGACAGGGGCCCCCGACAGCTTTTCGAGCGCGTCCAGGCCGTGGATAGCGGTAATGACGTCGTACCCTTCCAGTTGGAAGAGGTCACGCAGCGTGGGCCGCATCACAGGATGGTCTTCTACTACGAGAATTTTGATCATTCTCTTGCCTTTCTTTCAGGTGTAGCGTATTTCAAAAAGCGCGCTGCACCTTTACCGATATCTTTGGCTTCTACTTTTACACCTCTATGCTACCACAAACCGACCTGGATGGCGGTTACCGAAAGGTTTCAAGTCGGTTACGCTTGGCTGTGGGTCGAGCGGTTGAAATTGACAGACCTGCTGCCGGTACAAAAGAGGTCCTGAAGGGGGGCGAACCCCTTCAGGACCTCTAAGCTGGCTAAGCGGAGTGCCGCTCAGGCTTATGTCGACGATGAAGTGCTAGTGCTGCAGCAGGTCGGTCAATCCGCGGATGACGGAGCCTTCGTCCTGGCTCTTGCCGCCTTGAGAAGGCGCCAGGGCTAAGATGCGATCGGCCAGGCGCGAGAAGGGCAGCGATTGCAGCCACACCCGTCCTGTCCCCTGGAGGGTAGCCAGGAAAAGCCCCTCGCCGCCGAAGACCATCGATTTGAGGTTGCCTGCTTGCTCGATGTCGTAATTGATGGTGGACTCGAAGGCAACGATGCAGCCGGTATCCACCTTGATCTTCTCACCCTGGAGGCGCTTCTCGATGATGGTGCCACCGGCATGGATGAAGACATTGCCATCGCCGCGCAGCCGCTGTAGGATGAACCCCTCGCCGCCGAAGAGCCCCGCGCCGATCTTTTTGTTGAAGGCAATGCTGACCTCGGTGCCCAGGGCCGCGCACAGGAAGGAGTCCTTCTGGCAGATCAGTTCGCCGTGGGCTTCATCTAAGTCGATGGGGACGATTTTGCCCGGGTAGGGAGCGCCAAATGCGACGTGCTTTTTGCCCGCGCCCGTATTGGTGAAGTGGGTCATGAAGAGCGATTCGCCGGTCAGGACCCGCTTGCCCACGCCGATTACCGCATCCATGAACCCTGACTTGGGCTTGGACCCGTCCCCCATTTTGGTCTCGAAGGTGATCCCATCTTCCATGTACATCATCATTCCTGCTTCGGCGATCACGGTCTCGCTGGGGTCGAGTTCGACCTCCACGAATTGAAGATCGTCACCAAAGACTTGATAGTCAATCTCATGACTTTTCATTACACAACTCCTTTTCTTGAAAGTATAAGCTTGTAAGGTGATGCCGGCTGCTATTTCTTGCAGTTTCCCTTTTTACTATGATACTCATACGCCGCTGCTGTCAGAAAGTTGCGACTCTTGTGCAGTCTCAGCGCCTGGGTTTCTGTGGCTTCTGGAGCTGTGAGAGTGACTGGCGTATGGCCTTCAGCACCTCCTGGGATTTGGACTGTGCCGCCGCGGCCATCGCTCTGTCGAGGTAGCCTTTGGCTTTGATTCTGTCCCCCGCTTTGGCATACATAATGCCGATGTTGCGCAGCGTTTTGGCTTCTCCTGCTTTGTCCTGCATCGTATTCCGAAGGGCCAGGGCCTCCTCATAGGTGCTGAGCGCTTGTTCCCAGTTCCCTAATTCCGAGTGCGCGGCGGCGATGTTGTTCAGTGCGATGGCTTCTTGCTCGTGTGCCTCTGCTTCTTTCAACACGGGGTAGGCCTTGTTCAGGAGATCCAATGCCTGCTGCCATTCCTTCTGAACCAGGTAGATGCTGGCGATATCATTTTGGGTCTTAGCCACACCGACACCATCGCCGGCCTCTTCCTGCAGGGTCAGTGCTTCCTGATAGGTGCTCAGGGCCTGTTCCCAGTGACGTTTTGCCATGTGATCGCGTGCGGCTTCTGTGCGTTCTTTGATGGCTTCCTCCGCAGCCGTAGGTGCCACGGCCTGAGGGTCGCTGCTTGGTTCATTTGCTTTCATAGCTCTCCAATTCCCTTCTCCGTTATTGGGTGGGTCGGGTATGTACCGCGTGATGTCCTGATTATAACCCCGTGTCCGCGAAAGCGGTAGGCGACAGCCCGGGACGCTGCCTTGACGTGCGGGCAGAGCGTCCTATACTTGGACTTCGATACCTTTTTTATTTGCAGACAAATTTATCGTGTAAGGCGGGCGGAACATGGATAAACTATCGCGTAACGATCCCTGCTGGTGTGGGAGTGGGAAGAAATACAAGAACTGTCATCTTCAGTATGACCTGATGCAGCTAAAAACGCGTCGCCGTGAGGGTGAGCGGGGCAACGAGGTCATCATCAAGACAGAAGAGCAGATTGCCGGGATTCGCAAAAGCTCTCAACTCACCGTTGAGATCCTGGACATGCTGACACCCCGCATCGTTCCCGGCGTCACGACCGAGCAGATCAATACCTGGGTTCACGAGTATACGCTGGCCCATGGCGCGATCCCTGCCCCGCTGAACTACCGCGGCTACCCCAAAAGCGTGTGCACGTCGCTCAACGAGGTGATCTGCCATGGGATCCCCGGCCCGCGCGTGCTCCAGGAGGGCGATATCCTGAACGTGGATGTGACCTCGATCCTGGATGGCTATTACGGGGACGCCAGTCGTATGTTTTTGATCGGCGAGGTCTCTGAGGAGGCGCGCCGCCTGGTGGAAGTGACGCGCGAGTGTCTCGACCTGGGCATTGCTGCGGTGCGGCCGGGGGCCCGGTTGGGCGATGTTGGCTATGCCATCCAGAAGCACGCTGAGGATCATGGCTATTCGGTGGTGCGGGCTTTCGTGGGGCATGGGGTAGGGGTCTATTTCCACGAGCCGCCCGATGTCCATCATCACGGAGAGCCCGGCACCGGCCTGATGCTGGCACCCAACATGGTCTTTACCATTGAGCCCATGATCAACATCGGGGACTACCACGCCCGGATTCTGTCCGACGGCTGGACCGCGGTAACGTCCGATGGTTCGCTTTCCGCCCAGTGGGAGCATACCATCCGGGTCACGGAAGATGGTGTGGAGGTCCTGACGGCATGAGCGATTCCCGACCCTTCGAGGATCACACGTACCCCATTTTGGAGTTCGACCCTTCGCGTGAGGCCATGATCGAACCTCATTTTGGGGTGGCCCCTGTGTCACTCCCGCAGCACTGTGTGTTGTGTTTCTTTGCCGAAGTCATCACGGCGCTCGTCGAGGCGAACAAAGCCCGTCCGGTCGCGGTGCTGCGTTCGGAGATCGGCGAGAATCCTGTTTATACCTTTGAACTGGACGGTGAACCGCTGACGCTTTTTCACCCCGGCGTGGGAGCACCCCTCGCTGCGGCCTTTCTTGAGGAGTCGATTGCGCTGGGGTGCCGTACCTTCATCGTCTGCGGCGGCGCCGGCGTGTTGAACCCCGAGATGATGGTGGGCCACGTGGTGGTCCCCAATACGGCGCTGCGGGACGAGGGAACGTCCTATCATTACCTGCCCCCTGGACGGGAAGTGGCCGCGCATCCGGATGCCGTCGCGGCCATTGCCGCTGTGTTGGAGCACCATGCCGTCCCTTACACGGTCGGGAAGACGTGGACGACGGACGCTTTCTATCGGGAGACACCTGCGAAGGTGTCCCGCCGTCGTGAGGAGGGCTGTTTGACGGTGGAGATGGAAGCGGCTGCTTTCTTCGCGGTCGCCCGATTCCGCAGCGTGGTCTTGGGGCAACTGCTCTACAGCGGTGATAATGTGGGGGGCGAGGTCTGGGATATGCGGGACTGGCAGCGCCAGGTCTCTGTGCGTGAGCAGCTTCTCTGGCTGGCCGCGGAGGCTTGTCTGCGCCTTTGAGGCGAGGCAGAATGAGCCGCGTGCTGGTTTCCGGCCTGATCAACATCGAGACTGAAGTTTGGCTCTTTGACGCGCAGGAAGGTCTTCCCGGTGGGGGAAGACACTCAAGAAGCGTGTCAAAGAGCCTGTTGGGTGGGGCCAGAGTCTAAATACGCCCCGGATCCGCCAGGGCATTGCCCAAACCGGTCAACCAGAGCTCGGGTTTTAGCCAGTTTGCCAAGGAGCGGCTATAAAGGGGGAAAAAATCCTGCTTCCCCCACAGCGCCGCGCGGTAGGCTTGCCACAAACTGCTAAAGGACCAGCGGCGGGCCTGGGAATACCAGCGGCCGGCCCGCCGTGGGCCGCCGGTAATGCCCCAGGCCCGATAGGCCGCCAAGAGACAGGTGCCATAGACCCAGACCCCCCACTGGACACTACGGAGCGCGGCGCGCTGACTCCAGCACTGCTTTTCGCCAATACCAAAGGCGCTCTTCATCTCGCGATGCGCCACCTCACATTCCCAGCGCTGCCAAGCCCAGGCCAGCAACTGCGGCACCGGGAACGGCAGTTGCCATTCGCCCTCTCGCAGGACGGCATTCACCAGCATGTAGTAGGGTTTGCGATAGCGGCGGTGCACCCCGCGCCAGTAGTTCTGCCCGCGCACCACGACCGCGAACACAGGACACTCCGGCATCCCTTCCAGCAAGCACGGTCCCTGGACCTGGTATTGCAGTTCTCGCTGCCGTCCCCGTACCAGCAAGGTGCAGGTGGTCCAATAGCGGTGTTGGCGGCGGTGCAACAGGTCATTAGGGGTCGGTAACCGTTCTCCATAGAGTGCCGGACGTCCGGGGCCTGGCGCCTCTGTGGGCTCAGGTGCCAACGCAAACAGCTTGCGGTTGCTGGCAGTACGGGCCACCAAGACGGTCCGTGCCGGTAACTCACCCCAAATCGCCTGCACATCGTAGTTCCCATCGGCCACGGCCGTCAACCACTGCTCCGCCCGCCCCTGTTGATCCAACTGCGCCCGCGTCCAGTGCATCTCGGCCACCCCGGCTTCCCATTCCTTGCACGGTTCCGCAATTGAGGGCGTCGCTTTCGCCGTGACGGCGGGCAGCCAGCGCAGCGGTACCGCCCGACAATAGCCCTGCTCTTCCGGTGTTAACCACGCCAGCTCCACAAAGCGTTGCCCCCGCTGCAACCCCCGCCGAAAAGCCGCGGTCTTCTGCCCCCGCCACCAACTACTCCCCGCCACGTGCACTCCTGTTCGGGGCACGATCACCCCATCTAACGTGACTACGTAGGCCTGCTGCTGCGGTACATGCGGCAAGGTCTCCTGCACTAACTGCGCCGCCACCGCCGCTTCTTCAAAGCGGGCTTCACTGAAGAGCCGATACCACGCACTCCAGTCATGCGTGACCAGCCCCAGACCGCGCAGCAGCTGGGTGACGGTATGCCGTCCTAAGACCAGCAACTCCGCCACAAACAGGGCTTGTGCCCGCCGATACGTCCGTTCTTGCTTGAACGCCCCCCGCATGCCCGCCAACAACTGCTGCAAGGCCGCTAACAACTCTGGCTTTTTTGCCTGATTTGTGCTATGCTTATTCATAGGAACGCCTCCTGTTCTATAGGTTGCCTACTTATATGGTACAGGATTCGCGTTCCTTTTTCAACCCCCTTCCCCAAACAGCCAAACTTCAGGGCCGGGAGGGTGAGGCGGAAACGAGTTTGGAGTTTTATCATATATTTTCGGTGACCTATCCTCTTGACTTGTGGGGGGAAATGGACGACAATTATGGGCGGGACCAG
>JAVEWB010000045.1:0-11127 GCA_034004765.1 Anaerolineae bacterium | reverse complement strand
GATGAGGGCCTTGTCCCACGTCATGGCGATGAAGGTGGGTGCGGCCTGGGCATTGGGCGCGGGCCCTTTGCTCACCAGCAGCGCGATGGGGGTTTCGGGATGGACCACGACCTCAGCGGTCGGAGTTTGGTCGACCACGATCCCCTCGGCCTGCTCGCTGTAGATGTGTCGAGCTGTGAGACTGAGCTTCATGCGTCCGGCCTCGGTTTGCGCGGTGTCCCAGCTCATGCCAACGAGCTGGGGAACGACGACTTCCGGCATAGGCTCCGGCCCTTTGCTGACGGTGAGCCTGACCAGTGTGCCCGGTGCGACCTCCATTCCTGCTTTCGGATCCTGGCTCACGACCCGGTTTTCGGCGATGAGCGGACTGTATGCGATTTGATCGAACGTCAGCGTAAGGGCGTTCTCTCTGGCAAGCTGCTCGGCTTCTTCCCAGCCTTTGTTGGCAAAGACGGGCACGCGGGAAAGCGTCACCGGCTCCTCGGGGTGTTTCCCCTTGCTCAGGGTGAGCGCTAAGGTTGCGCCGAGTTCCACCAGGGTCTCCGCCGGGAGGCTCTGGGCAGTTACCTTACCTTCTTCAATCTCAGCGTCGTAGGCCTGTTCTTTCATCGTGATCTGGAGGCTGCGTCCTTTGGCCGCTTCGGCGGCCTCGCTCCAGGTCATCCCTTTGAAGTCTGGTACCTGCACGACGCCCTTGTTCACCCCTGGCCAGGCCCCGACATCGGTCAGCACGCCGGCTGAATCGACCATGGCATCACCGGCAGCATGGGAGATGGCTAACAGGAAATTGGTGTCGGCCCGGTCCTCGGTGTAGGCGTGGGCGAACCCCAGCCCTAACAGGCGCATGCGTCCCATGTAGCCGTGGAAAGCGGTCACCAGCTTGGTCATCTCTGCGTTGGCTTTCTGCACGGCACCGGAGGGGTTCCAGAAGAAGGGCAGCAGCAGCCCGGCGATGGCAGCGATAGCGCCGGCAATGGCCTCGACTGTGGTGGCCAGTTGTGCAGTGCCGCTGGCCTGTATCTTCTGCACGCTGGATGAGAGCAGCCCTGCGCCAAACCAGAGGACGACCACGGCGGCCCCTAAGGTGACCAGGTAGCTGATCACCGACATCCAGACCGTGGCGTTGAGGATCCTGCGCCCGTGTTGATCTGCCTCTTCGATTGGGTTGAAAAATTTACTCTCCACCCACTGCTGTTTGGTCGATTCGATGAGTGCCTGGACGGCTTTTTGCCCGCCCATGGCTTTCAAGGCCTCGTTAGCTCGCTGATACGTGATGCCTTCCTGCTGTTTCAGGCTCTCTACCAGGTGGTCATGTGCAGTCTGGTTTCTGCCGATGCGCCCGATGGCGAGGGCCGCACGCCGCCTGACCAGACGTTCAAGGGCTTCGACGTCCGCACCTTCCTCCAATCCCCAAACCGCGGCCCGGTGGGAGACCGCTTTGGCGGCCCAGGTATCCTGGAGGATGACATCGGCAAAGAAGTCGGCGGCCGGTTCCTCGCCTGACAGCGTGATCAGGGCCTCGATGGCCTGTCCTGCGATCGCTGTGCTGGGATCGGCTAACATGCATTGAAGCTGCGGGACTGCCAAAGCTGCAACAAGCTGGCGAGCGCTGCCCGGCGCGGCTTTGGTGCTGTACTGCACCGCGCGCAGCGCGCGATCCCGGACGGCTTCCTCCTCTTTCATCTCTTGCGATTCGGCGATGCTAAACAGAAGCTGCAAGCCTGCTTCCGTGACCTGTGTTTGTGTCTCAAGAAGCACCTGTCCGGTGGCATTGTTGAGAACCAGGCTTACCACACCGGCAATGGCCGTGATGGCGTCGCGATAGGTCTCGTAATCGCCTCCTGGCCGTTCGAACCACAGCCCCAGGATCTTGAGCAGCGCTTTGAGCGCACCGGCTTTTTCTTCTGCCGGGACATCGAGGGCGGCCAGGAGTGTTTCTGCTACCCGCTCGATGGTATAGGGAACTTCCCGGCGGACCTCGTATCGATCATCGCCTGCCGCTTCCTCGAGAAGCTGGATCACAGGCCAGGTGGTGCGACCTTCTATGGATTTGTGGACGTGACCTCCGGCTTTGCCCAGGGAGATGATGAGTTGTCGAGCGACGTAGAGGTCGATCTCGCATCCCCACCGCTGAATCAGGGCGGTTTCTACGGCTATGCGGGTATAGCTATCGGCCAGTCGCGTACGCTCTTTCCGGGCTTTCTCCGGCCTGCTGTAAGTGGCCATCTCGCCCAGCGCGAGTGCGGCCCACTGCCGTACTTTGGCCTGAGGAGCGTTGAGGCAGTGGTCGATCAGGCGCTGCCCTACGTCGCCCCAGTTCTTTTTGGTCAGCTCCAGGCGTGCCCAGTGGAGTGTATAGAGTGCCCAGGCGCGCAGGTCGACATCGCTTTGGTCGTCGGTGGCCAGTGCCATGACCACCTCTTGCCAGACCTTTTTCTCCGTCCCGGCGAAGCGGCCAAGTACGCGCAGTGCCCCGACCCTGGCCTCGAAGCTCGGCTGCGATTCGACCCAGTGCCGTAGGGCACTTTCCCCCTCTTTCAGGGATCCTTCATGCGCGGCTTCGATTTCCTGAATCAGGCCCTTTCCGATTTCCTGGAAGCGATGCTCTTCCACAGGTTCGGCGAAAAGGGCTCCTCGCAGGGTGCGCCATACAGGTGTGCGTTCTTCCAGATCCTCGCTGCTGAGCTGGCCCAGCAGGCGGTTCACGTCATCCAGACCTTTTATCTGTACCGTATCCATTGTCCTCCTCTTATCCTTCGTTCTGGTGGGTGCGTTCTGGCTTTGAGGAATTTGAAAGACGACGTTTATATGAAACGTCATGATAAGCTTACACAAACATTATAATTCGGTTGAGGGGTAAGTCAAAGATTTTGTAGGATAATCCACCGGATTGTCCTACAAGGTAGGACTTTTTTCCTCTATAAGGGGATAAAGGCCATTTGACCTATTGTGCAGGGCGTGTACCATAGTAAGCGTAGTGACTCAATGCCCGGGTGAAGCCCTTGGATGCAAAAATACGGCGTTCTGGCTTGATCTCTGTCTGCCCACGACATGCGCGTGACCTCTACCCGTGCCTCAGGCCAGGGACGATTCTCCCCTTACTCTGTTTTCATGATTTGCTCGGGAGCTGTAAACCCCAATCTGAATTTATGAATGCGGCCCATTTGTGAGTGCCCTATGTTGTAGAAGGACTACAAACAGGTGTAAGCTGTCCGTTTGATCGTGGTGCAATGTGCCGGCTCAGCGCGTTGCACCTGAGAAGGTATTCTTATTGAGGAGGATCAGAGTGGGAAAAAACGTCGTTCAGAAGATTCTGGATGCTCACCTCGTGGAGGGCGAGCCTGTCCCCGGTCAGGAGGTCGCGATCCGTATCGATCAGACCCTGACCCAGGACGCGACCGGTACGATGGCTTATTTGCAGTTCGAGGCGATGGGGTTGAAGGCGATCAAGACGGAACTCTCCGTCAGCTATGTCGATCACAACACTATTCAGGTGGGATTCGAAAACGCCGATGACCACCGCTATCTACAGACGGTGGCGGCGAAGTTCGGCATCATCTACAGCCGGGCCGGAAATGGGATCTGTCATCAGGTGCATCTGGAGCGGTTCGGTTGCCCCGGGAAAACGCTTTTGGGCTCCGATAGCCATACGCCGACCGGCGGAGGCATTGGGATGGTGGCGATCGGCGCGGGCGGGCTGGATGTGGCGGTCGCTATGGGCGGCGGTCCTTTCTATCTGGCCTATCCTAAGGTCTGTCTGATCCATTTGACAGGAAAGCTTCAACCGTGGGTCAGTGCCAAGGATGTGGTGCTGAAGATGCTGGAGCTTTTCTCCACCAAGGGCAACGTCGGCTGGGTGATGGAGTATGGCGGTCCCGGTGTGGCCACACTGACCGTGCCCGAGCGTGCCACGATCACCAACATGGGGGCGGAGATGGGCGTCACGACCTCCCTTTTCCCCTCCGATGAGGAGACCCGTCGCTTCCTGGCGGCACAGGGACGCGGCGATCAATGGATCGAGCTTCTGTCGGACGCCGACGCAGCTTACGATCGGATCGTGGAGCTGGATCTGAGCGCCATCGAGCCGCTTGCAGCAGCGCCGCACAGCCCCGGCAACGTCAAGCCGGTGCGGGAGCTCGCGGGGATGGTCGTCAACCAGGTGGTCATTGGCTCCTGCACAAACTCTTCCTACAAGGATATGGTGACGGTGGCGCGCATCCTCAAAGGGCAGCGCGTGCACCCGGACGTGAGCTTTGCCATCGCGCCCGGCTCTCGTCAGGTGCTCCAGATGCTGGCGCAGGGAGGCGCGCTGGCCGACCTGATCGCTGCGGGGGCGCGTGTCATGGAGAGCGCCTGCGGCTTCTGCATCGGCAACAGCCAGAGCCCCCAGACGGATGCTGTCAGCCTGCGCACGAGCAACCGCAACTTCGAGGGGCGCAGTGGGACCCCCAGCGCCCAGGTCTACCTGATCAGCCCGGAGACGGCGGCTGCGGCGGTGATCACCGGAAGGATCACCGATCCCCGCGATCTGGGGCTGCCCTATCCGGCAGTCGCCATGCCGGAGCGGTTTTTGATCGATGATAGCATGTTCATCTTCCCGGAGCAGTCCGGGCGGGAGGGTGAGATCGAGCGCGGCCCCAACATCGGCGCGCCACCGTACAATGTTCCCTTGCCAGAGATCCTCGACGGTGAGGTGACGATCAAAGTGGGGGACAAGATTACCACCGATCACATCATGCCCGCAGGAGCGCGGCTGAAGTTCCGCTCGAACGTCCCCAAATACGCGGAGTACGTTTTCGAGGGGATCGACCCCACCTTTGCCCGGCGTGCGATGGCCAACCGCGATCAAGGGAGCCATAACCTGATCGTGGCGGGGGAGAGCTACGGCCAGGGCTCCAGTCGTGAACACGCGGCACTCTGTCCGATGTACCTGGGGGTGAAGGCAGTGGTGGCGAAGAGTTTCGAGCGCATTCACGCCGCCAACCTGATCAACTTTGGAATTTTGCCACTGACCTTTGTGGATGAAGCGGATTACGAGAAACTGAATGCCGGGGATAGGGTGACGATTCCGCAGGTCCGCGAAAGCCTGGAGCAGGGCGCCCCATTGGTGCTGCTGAACCAGAGCTCCGCCCAGGAGATCCCTCTCCAGTGCAGCTTCTCCGAGCGCCAGCGCGAGATCCTGCTGGCAGGCGGACTCCTGAACGAAGTAGTAAAACACGGATAGCGGGTGGTAGAAAACCACCCGCTGTGCGTTCCTAAATTTTGTCGGGAGAGAGGACCCGACTGAGATTCTATCTTACAGACTGGAGGAAGTGTGTGACATGGCTATTACGGTGAAGAACCCCATTGTGGAGATGGACGGCGACGAGATGACCCGCGTCATCTGGCAGAAGGTCAAGGAGGAGCTGGTCTATCCTTATTTGGAGCTCAACACGATCTATTTTGATCTGGGCGTCGCACACCGTGACGAGACGGATGATCAGGTCACGGTAGATGCGGCCAATGCTATTCTTGAGCATGGCGTTGGCGTCAAATGCGCGACCATCACGCCCAACCAGGGCCGGGTGAAGGAGTACCATCTCAAGAAAGCCTGGCCCAGCCCTAATGGCACGATCCGCGGCATTCTGGATGGCACTGTCTTCCGCAAACCCATCATGGTCAGAAACATTCCCCCCACCGTCCGCACGTGGAAGAAGCCCATTGTGATTGGTCGTCACGCCTATGGGGACGTCTACAAGAACCAGGAGTTCCAGGTGCCCGGACCGGGGAAGGCAGAGCTGGTTTTTACCCCGGCTAACGATGGCGACCCCACGCGCCTCTGCATCCACGAGTTCAAGGGGCCCGGCGTTATCCAGGGGATCCATAGCACGGAAAGGTCGATCCGCAGCTTTGCACGTGCCTGCATCCAGTACGCGCTGAGTGAGAAGCTCCCGCTCTGGTTTGCTGCCAAGGACACGATCTCCAAGACGTACCATACTTTCTTCCGTGATGTGTTCCAGGAGGAGGTGGATGCACACAAGGCCGAACTGGACGCTGCCGGCGTGGAGTACTTCTACACGTTGATCGACGATGCGGTCGCACGCGTGATCCGCCACGAAGGCGGCTTCCTGTGGGCCTGCATGAACTACGACGGTGACGTGATGAGCGATATGCTGGCTTCCGGCTTCGGCAGCCTGGCGCTGATGACCTCGGTGTTGGTGAACCCGGAGGGCAAGATGGAGTTCGAGGCGGCGCATGGGACGGTGCAGAAGCACTATTACGCGCACCTGCGCGGTGAGCAGACCTCGACGAATTCCACGGCTACGATCTTCGCCTGGACGGGCGCGCTGGCACGCCGTGGGGAGCTGGACGAGACGCCGGAGGTCGTGACCTTTGCCCGCGCGATAGAGACCGCCGTCATCGACACGATCGAGAGCGGTGAGATGACGAAGGATCTCACCCGGGTTTCCGACCCGCCGCTTGAGCACTATCTGACGACGGAGGAGTTCATCCTTGCGGTGCGTCGGCGGCTCGATGCAGCGCTGGGACGGCTTTAGTCACCAAATCCCACGAATGAGCTTGTAACCAAATTCAGGCTCATTCGTGGCAAAAGAAAGAGGCTTTTATGGCAAGACGTGCTGTTCGAGAATATGATGCAAAGCGGCTGCTCGCTCGCTATTTGCCGGACATCCTGCCGGAGTTCGACTACCCCGGCAGGGTAGCGCTGGTTGAGCCTGACACCGATTGGACGGCGCTGGTGTCCGACCATCCCTGGCTGGCGACGGAACGCCTGGTCGCCAAGCCGGATCAGCTTTTCGGCAAGCGGGGCAAGCATGGCCTCCTGGGACTGGATCTGGACCTTGCAGGGGCTAAGGCCTGGATTGCCGAGCGGATGGGCAAAGAGATTACGGTTGGCCAGGTGACCGACCGGCTGACGACCTTCCTCGTCGAGCCTTTCGTCCCGCATCGACAGGAGGAAGAGGTCTTTGTCGCCATCCGCACCGAGCGTGAGAGCGACGTCCTCTACTTCTCGCTGCAGGGCGGCATCGAGATCGAGGAGAACTGGGAGTCGGTTGTGCAGATCGCCATTCCCGTGCTGGAGATGGCTGACGCGGAGGGGATTGCGGGGCAGTTGCCTGCCTTCGAGGGGCGTGAGCCCATGGCCCGCTTCCTGGCGGCGCTCTACCACTTCTTCGTGGATATGGCTTTCACCTATCTGGAGATCAACCCCCTGACCCTGCTCTTGTCGGGGCAGGGTTCTGGCCCCGCCCGGGTTCTTCCCCTGGACTTCGTGGGCCAGGTGGACGACACCGCCGCCTTCGAAGTTGGGGAGAAGTGGGGCGCGCTGCCCTTTCCCCCTGCTTTTGGCGTGCGCCTGACCCCCGAAGAGGCTGCGATCCGTGAACTGGATGAAAAGGGCGGCTCCAGCCTGAAGCTGACGGTACTGAACCCTCAGGGCCGCGTCTGGCCGATGGTGGCGGGCGGCGGGGCCAGTGTGATCTACGCTGATACGGTGACCGACCTGGGATTCGGGAAGGAGCTGGCTTGCTACGGGGAATACTCCGGAAACCCCAGCACCGACGAGACCCGCGAGTACGCCCGCACGATTCTGGATCTGATGACCCGCGAGCCGGACCCGCAGGGGCGGCCTAAGTTCCTGCTCATCGGCGGCGGCATTGCCAACTTCACCGACGTCGCCAAAACTTTCACCGGCATCGTGGACGCGCTTCGCGAGTACCGCGAGCGCTTGCAGCGCAACCATGTGCGGATCTACGTCCGCCGCGGCGGGCCGAACTACAAAGAGGGCCTGGCACTGATGCGCCGCCTGGGTGAGGAGTTAGGCGTCCCCATTGAGGTCTACGGCCCGGAGACGCACATGACGCGGATTGTGGGCATGGCCCTATCGCAGGGGGAGGCGTAATGATGGAAAGACCTGAGTATCTGCTTTTTGATCGCGAGACCACAGCGATTATCTATGGCCTGCAAACCGCACCGATCCAGCGGATGCTGGACTTCGATACCCTCTGCCGCCGTGAAACGCCTTCGGTGGCGGCGGTGGTCGATCCCACCGGGCACCGCGGCTTTCATCGCGCTTTCTTCGGGAGCCGGGAGATCCTGATTCCAGTCTACACGACGGTCGCGGATGCAGCAGCAGCGCATCCGCAGGCTGACGTGATGGTGAATTTTGCCAGCTTCCGTTCGGCCTTCGCCTCCACGATGGAGGCGCTGGAGCTTCTGTCGCTGCGCACCGTGGCGGTCATCGCCGAGGGCGTGCCGGAGCGCAAGGCGCGGATCTTAGCGGCCCGCGCCCGGGCGTTAGGTAAGGTCATCATCGGGCCGGCGACCGTCGGCGGCCTGGCGGCAGGCGCTTTCAAGATCGGCAACACAGGCGGCCCGCCGGATAACATCATCGATGCCAAACTCTATCGTCCCGGTAGCGTCGGCTACGTGGGCAAGAGCGGCGGCTTGACCAACGAGACCTTCAACATTGTCGCCCGCAACACCGATGGCGTCTATGAGGGGATCGCTATCGGCGGCGACGCTTACCCGGGATCGCGCCTGCTGGATCACCTCCTGCGCTACGAGGCCAATCCGGCGATCAAGATGCTGGTCTGCCTAGGCGAGCTGGGTGGAATGGAGGAGTACGCGATCGTCGAGGCGCTCAAGGAGGGCCGCATCACCAAGCCGCTCGTGATCTGGGTCACCGGCACTTGCGCGAAGGTCTTCCCCACCAGCGTGCAGTTCGGCCATGCGGGGGCAAAGGCTGGGGGCGCGCTGGAATCCGCCGATGCCAAGAACGCCGCGCTGCGCGAGGCGGGCGCGATCGTCCCGGACTCCTTCGATGATTTCGGCGAGAAGATCCGCGAGACCTTCGAGGGACTGGTGGCAGCAGGAGCGCTCCAGCCGGCGGCAGAGATCACACCGCCGCCGCTGCCGATGGACTACGCGTCGGCGCTCAAGCAGGGGCTTGTCCGCAAGCCCACGAACTTCATCAGCACCATCTCCGATGACCGCGGCGAGGAGCTGACCTACAATAAGCTGCCTATCACCGAGGTGATCGAGCACGAGTTAGGCATCGGTGGGGTGATCGGCCTGCTCTGGTTCAAGCGCGAGCTACCGGAGTTCGCCCGGCGCTTCCTCGAATTGGCGATCATGATCACGGCGGACCACGGCCCGGCGGTGAGCGGCGCGCACAACGCGATCGTCGCGGCCCGCGCAGGCAAAGATCTCGTCTCCGCCGTGGCGAGCGGCATGCTCACGATCGGCCCGCGCTTCGGCGGCGCGATCGATGATGCGGCCCGCATTTTCAAGCAGGCGCTGGACCGTGGCCTCAGCGCGCAGCAGTTCATCGATGAGATGAAAGCGGAGGGTAAGCTGATCCCCGGCATTGGCCACCGCGTCAAGAGCGTGCAGAACCCCGACATGCGCGTGACGCTGATCAAGCAGTTTGCCGGGGAGTATTTCACCGCGACGCCGCTGCTCGACTTTGCGCTGGCGGTCGAGGCCCTCACCACGGCAAAGCGCAATACGCTGATTCTGAACGTCGACGGCTGTATCGGCGTCTGCTTCGTGGACATGCTGGCCAGTTGCGGCTTCTCCGCCGAGGAGATCCAGGAGATCGTCGATCTGGGCTACCTCAACGGTCTGTTCGTCCTGGGGCGCAGCATCGGCATGATGGGGCACATCTTCGACCAGAAGCGGCTGGTGCAGCCCCTCTACCTCCACCCTTGGGAGGATTTTTTGTAGTTGGATGTGGAGTTTCAATGCTGAGGCGCAGAGAATGTTTTACATAATAATCTCTGCGCCTTTGCACTCTTTACGGCCTCTGCGTTATAATTCATCCTCAAGGAGATAGTTATGGAAAATGAGCCTGTCCGTTTAGTCCGTGTGAGCGGGGAGGGCCGCCGGATCCCCGCCTATGCGATTCTCAAGGACGATCAACTTTACGCCTGGCGCAGCTCTGGGCAGCCTGGTCGGCTCCTGGGGCCGTTGAACTCTTTCACCTTGCTGTCGCCGGTCTGCCCCAGCAAGATTATCTGCGTGGGCCGCAACTATGCCGCCCACGCTGCCGAGCACGATGCCCAGGTGCCGGAGGAGCCGCTCCTGTTTCTCAAGCCGCCCAGCAGCGTCATCGGCCCCAATGCGCTGATCCTCTATCCGGCAACGCTGTCGAAGCAGGTGGAGCACGAGGCTGAGCTGGCGATCGTCATTAAGAAGCGCTGCCGCGACGTGGCGCCGGAGCACGCCTGGGAGTACGTCTTGGGGGTCACCTGTGCGAACGACGTCACCGCGCGGGACCTGCAGCGCAAGGACGGCCAGTGGACCCGCGCCAAGGGCTTCGACACCTTCTGCCCGCTGGGGCCGTGGGTCGTGGTGGGACTGAGCGAAGCCGAGGTGGCCGACCTGGCGATCACCTGCACCGTCAACGGCGAGGTGCGCCAGAGCGACCGTACCTCGTCGATGGTTTTCTCCCCCGCGCAGCTCATCGCCTACGCCTCGCGCGTCATGACGCTGGAGCCGGAGGATGTGATCCTGACGGGAACGCCGGCAGGGGTTGGCCCCCTCAAGCCAGGGGATCACGTCGAGGTGAGTATCGAGAAGGTCGGCACGTTGAGCAACCTGGTGGCGCTGCGGGTTTAAGATCGACTTGTGCCGGTACAGATACTCTGTGTAATCTGCGAAATCTGTGGATGGTATGATCCGCAGATTACACAGATTTCGCAGATTATCCGTGGATTTTGTTGCTGTATGGGGTAAAGATGGTCAGTCAGATTTTGCTCTATGTGGGGTCGTTCTTTCTGTTTGTCTGGGGCGTAGCGCATCTTTTTCCCACCCGCTCCGTGGTGGCGGGATTTGGGGACATCTCGATCGACAACAAGCGCATCATCACGATGGAGTGGATCATCGAAGGGCTGTCGCTCATCTTCATCGCTGCTGTCGTGGCTTTGGCCACGACGATGGATGCCACTGCCGCGATCTTGAAGGGACTCTACTGGCTTTCTGTCGTCATGCTGGCTGTCTTGGTCGCTGTTTCCCTCTTCACTGGCGCCAAAATCAACTTTTTACCGTTCAAGCTGTGCCCTGTCATCTTCACCACCGCCGCCGTGCTGATCGCGCTGGGGAGCAGTGTGTGATGTGAGAGAAATA
>JAVEWB010000442.1:0-2516 GCA_034004765.1 Anaerolineae bacterium | reverse complement strand
GGGCATTTTCGTCAAAGTCCTGGAGCCGGGTGAGGTCGCGGACGGCGACACCGTCGAAGTGCTCGAGGCGCAGGCCTGAGCAGCCCTCGGAGTTTCACCGCATAAAACACAAAGAGCGCCGAGAAAGAATTTCTCGGCGCTCTCCATAGCAGTGTAATCTTTGCAACCCAAGGCAAGGAAAAACGTATTTGAAAGTAGCCGCGGTATCTTACCGCGGCTGGTGACGGCGGCGGGCCATTCGTGTATTCGTGTCCCATTCGTGGTCGGCACCCTGGGACCGCGGGCATCCTGCCCGCTCCGTAACCGCGGCATCTTACCGCGTCCGGTAACGGCGGCGGGCCATGCGTGTATTCGTGTCCCATTCGTGGTCGGCACCCTGGGACCGCGGGCATCCTGCCCGCTCCGTAGCCGCGGTATCTTAGCGCGTCTGGTGACAAGCTATCAAGGTGAAAGATGATCTATACGAACGAACTATGCGGCCTTCCGCTGCAGACAGGCGATCTCATCTGCACCACCGACGGGAAAGAGGACATCCTGCCCGGTGAACTGTGGCACGCGGTGGGAAAGCTGGTCCCCGGCCCGGTGGATCACGTGATCATCTACGTGGGCCCCGGAGGACGCTGCGTCGAAGCCGGAGCGAAATTGAAGGTCATCACCTTCGAATTCCAGGGCCACGCATGGCACCCGGAGACGCTGGTCGAGCAGCGCGGGCCGCTCATCGATACCTTCTACGGGATCGCCTACCCCCTGGCAGGGATAGACCTGGAAACCGCCACCCCGATCCGCGAGAGCGTGGCCGCCTACTGCCTGGCTCAGGCCGCCGCCGGCAAGCCCTACAACCTGCATTTCCACGATTCCGATACCGAAGCGGCCTTCTACTGCAGCCAACTCGCCTACAAAGCCTACCTCCCCCACGGGATCAACCTCAACACCGGGGTCGGCGTCCCCGCCATGCCCGGGACCACCAGCATCATCTTCCCGCAGGAGATCTGGGCCGGCTGCGAACACCGAAGAAGATAAGATAGCTCACCGCTATAGAAATGTTTCTAAGACCACGACAGGAATCTCGGTGATGCGGTGCAAACTCTTATCGTTAGTCAAAAATGCCTGGCAGTCCTTCGCCAGAGAGGTTGCAATTTGCAAGGCGTCAGGCGTGCGCAACTGGTAACGGGCACGCAATTCGGCAGCACGTTCGGCAATCCCACTATCGATACTCACCAGTGTGAAGTGTTCAGCCGAGGTCAACAACGTTTTGTACGCCCGGCAAAGGTCGCTCCGCTGTTTTTGCATTGGCAATGCCAAAACCTCAGTAAGCGTAAGCGCTGACGTAACTGCTTCGATGTCTCCATTCGCGATACGCTGAAAAATCGCTGTCACCAGTGCGTCGTAGCGTGGATTTGCCTCAACAAAATAGATGATCGGTGCGGTATCCAGAGCCAGCCGCTTAACCGAGGACAAAGCAGCTTCCAACGCCACCATCATTCCGATTCCCACTCTTGCCGCAACTCAGCAACGTAGTTCTGCGCATCGATGCCTTGCCAGATCTCCCGCCCTAGCCCATGTAATGCCATGATATCAAGGGGTTCTCCACTATGGGCTTCATTTGCCAACTGGCGGCTTATCAAGGCAATGAGCTCTAATTGTTCCGCAGCAGAGAGTGATCGAACATGGCGTTGGTACAACCGAGTTACATTCGGCCTTGTGCTCATTCAATCCCCCCTTCAAAAACCCGCTCTACCATTGGAGTGTACTTCAATCATACCCCATCCATTGAAAATGTCATGTGGGTAGATTCTTGCAGCCCGGCGAGCCCCTTCGCCCTGGCCCCGAAACAGGGTCGGGCAAAGGCAAAAGTCGCCCCCGAGGATGGAGGCCGGCTGCGAACATCGACAAGGCTAAGATGCAACGCACTTTGGAAAGTGCGTTGCATCTCGACTTGCATCTTGGTATCCAATTCATTCAACCCCGGGTGTCTCCGGCACGCGCACCTCGACCTCGATCGAGACGTACCCCTCGTTGTCGCTGAGGATGTCGTCGTTGATGCGCAGGTAGACCGTGCCCGGCTGATCGACGTACAGGCTGGTGCCCCGCCCGATCGGGATAATGGCCCCGTCCTCACCGATCCGCGCCACCAGCAGGCCACCCGCCGCGCCGGGGATCGGATAGGTGTTGGGCGCGCGGTAGTGTTTGTGCCCTTCCGGGCCGTGATATTCCCCCGGTGTGTAGAGCCATTCCCCCCGCGCGCGAAGATAAAGCCGGTCCCCAGGATCGACCTGCACCCCGATGCTCTGCCAATCCTTGTAGGCGTACACCCGCGGCTGTGAAAGTTTCTCCTGCGAAATGCGCCCCAGCGGAGCCTGCAGCAGCAGAATGCCCCCCACCGCGCAGGCGATGAACGCCAGCAACACCCAGGGAAGTGACTTCTTTAGTGACAAAGCCTGACCTCCTGATCTATAAATGACGACTTCCATACCCGCATGCCTTTCTGTTGCCCCATGTAGGCGCTGTGATCACGA
>JAVEWB010000441.1:0-2536 GCA_034004765.1 Anaerolineae bacterium | reverse complement strand
AAGATGGCTGGCGTCGCCGCATGCGCTGAGGAATGTGAACCGTGATGAAACTGGCCGCCGCTGAACCGGATCAACGCACCATCGGGATCATGATGCGCGTTGTGATAGGGCTTGCTTTCCTGGCGGCGTTCACGGTGCCGACCGGGATCATCCCTATTATCGCGGTGGGCAGCAGTGAGGTCGCGGCCGGCATCTCACGGCCGGCACCGGCCATTATCCCCCTTGCAGGGCCCACGCCCGTGGGCACGCTGGTAGCCGTCGATCCAACGCCTTCTGTCCCCCGCATAGGGATCATTGCCGGACACACCGGAAGCGATAGTGGTGCGGTCTGTCCTGATGGTCTGCAAGAAGTGGATATCAATACGGAAATTGCGCGCCGCGTGGTTGCCCAGCTCATGCAGCGTGGCTGGCAGGTGGATCTCCTTGAAGAGTTCGATGAGGATCTGAATGGCTATAGGGCCGATGCTCTGTTGTCGATCCATGCGGACTCCTGCACCTACCCGGGAAAAACGGGCTTCAAGGTCGCGCGGGCGGAATCCAGCTATGTTCCTAATGATGAGGATCGCCTGGTCAACTGCCTCAGCACCGCTTATCAGGCACGGACCGGACTGGCTTTCGACGCCAATACTATCACCTTCGATATGACCCGCTATCACGCCTATTACGAGATCGACCAAAATACCCCCGCAGCGATCATTGAAGTCGGCTTCATGCTCGATGACCGGGAACTCCTCGTAGAGCATCCCGAACTTGTTGCGCAGGGCATTGTGGAAGGCCTGGTCTGCTTCATCGAAGGCGAACCCGCCCCTCAATAATTTGTCATTCCGGACTGTAGCATAATCCGCCGGATTGTGCGGACGCACAAAATCGCCGTTTGCCAATTTTTGTGTCTGGGTGTAGACTTTAAGTACTTTTTACCCCTGTGTAGTTCTCGTAAGTGCCCGAAAGGAGGGATGTTCTATGTCGTATCAAAAACTCATCATCGTTGGCAATCTGGGCCGCGACCCGGAGATGCGCTACATGTCCGACGGCACCCCGGTGACCTCTTTCAGTATCGCGACAAGTCGTAAATGGACCGGCCAGGATGGCTCCCCGGTCGAGGAAACCACCTGGTTCCGCGTGTCCGCCTGGAACAAGACGGCCGAAATTGCCGCCAAATACCTCACCAAAGGCCGCCAGGTCATGGTTGAAGGTGTGCTGACGCCTGATAAGGCCACGGGTGGCCCTCGTATCTGGACCGGGCAGGACGGGGCAGCGCGCGCCAGCTTTGAGGTCAAAGCGGATCGTGTCGTCTTGCTCGGTAGCCGCGCGGATGCAGGCGCGCCCTCGGAGGACGTTGCTGCAGAACCTGCTGCCGACTATCAGGCAGACGAGGATATCCCCTTCTAAAGGGATCACTTTCTCCAAAGCAGAGGGGGA
The DNA here is from genome assembly GCA_034004765.1 of Anaerolineae bacterium. GTDB lineage: Bacteria > Chloroflexota > Anaerolineae > B4-G1 > SLSP01 > JAVEWB01. The sequence goes on along the minus strand of JAVEWB010000441.1, from coordinate 1,117 downwards.
CGTCAAGGACCCCTCTGCTTTTTGTGGAGGCAGACATGGATATGAAACCCAAGCCGCTCAGCGTGGAACTCCCCGCGAGCCTCGATCCGGTGTACGCCAATGTGGTCTTGATCGCGCATTCCCCCTCGGAGATCATCGTCGATTTCTCCCAGGCGATGCCCAATCAACCCCAGGTCCGGATCAAATCGCGTGTGGTGATGACGCCGCTGAATGCGAAGCTTTTCATGCGGGCACTGCAGGAGAACCTGGGCAAGTATGAAGCAAATTATGGCGAGATCCCGCTGCCGGGCCAGGGGGATGACCTGGCTCGTGCTTTCTTCGGTGGGGGACGCCCACCGGAATCGGAGGACTAAATGAGTGCTGAAGAACTGCATCGCTGGTTGGACCGCCTGGCGGACGTGGCACAGGCGGATTTCGAGGCCCGCAGCGCGGTCCGGGATCAGGTCCTGCAGAAGAGCCGGGAGCTGATCCGCCTTTGCTCGACGGCGATCCGCGCGGGACACCGCAACACCTGGGAGGAGGCCTACCAACTGCTCACGCAGGCGGACGGTGTGGCAGACGAAATGCGGACCCTATTGGAGCCGCATCCCGATCTCTTCTACGCCGGATATACTCAGGACGCGCTGAAAGAGTGGGTCGAGGCGCGGCTGACGTTGATCCTGATGAAGGGCGAGGTGCTGGAGGCCGGCGAGCTTTCCGTCGACCTGCCGCTGCAGCGCGGCGTCCCCTACGACACCTACCTCAACGGCCTTTGTGAGGCGGCCAGCGAACTGCGCCGCCGCTGCCTGGACCTCATGCGCCAGGATCAGATGGCCGAAGCTGAGCGCCTGCTGGGAGCGATGGACGCCGTCTATGAGATTCTGATGTCCTTCAGCCATCCCGACGCCATCACCGGCGGGCTGCGCCGCCGCGTGGATCAGTTGCGGGCGGTGCTGGAGCGCACCCGTGGCGATCTCACCACCAGCCAGCAGTCCGAGCGGCTGCTCAGAGCGCTACAGCTGCTCGACCCGTGGGGGGAGGATCTGAGCCTCTCGCCCTCGCCCCGCTCCACGGTGTGGAGAGGGGGGAGGGGGTGTGGTTGGGGGTGCTAGTGGGTGGGTAGGGGTGTTGGCGGCGG
>JAVEWB010000440.1:0-2536 GCA_034004765.1 Anaerolineae bacterium | reverse complement strand
TACTTGGCCAGTTCCACCACCTGCAGGATCTCCCCATCGCCGGGATCCACTTTGAGCGCCAGATCACGGTCACGTCCCCCCCCCCCAAGGGCCTCGCCATCAAATGTGAGGCTCAACGGCTTGAATCCGGCAGCATCGAAGTCGAAGTAATAGGTATCGATAAATTCACCATCCGCAGCACGCACCTTGACCATGCTGTCGGCCACCAGTCCCCAAATATACTCCCCATCGAAGGCAAGATCGGGCACACCCTCACCCCACTTGGCAAGCTGCACCACCTGGAGGATCTCTCCTGTGTCGGGGTTCATTTTGATCGCCAGGTCGCGATCACGCCCACCGACCCAGAGGCTTTCACCGTCGAACAGGATGCTCGCCGGCGTAAACCCCGCGTCATCGAAGTCAAAGCCATAGGTACCCACAAGCTCCCCATCGGCAGCGCGCACTTTGACGACACTGTCATCAACCAGGGCCCAAATAGATTCGCCATCGAAGGCCAGTGCCGGGACACCTACTCCTAATTTGGCCAGGGGCACCACCTGGAGGATCTCTCCATTGCTGGGGGCTACTTTGAGCACCACGTCGCGTCCTCGTCCCCCCACCCAGACAGCTTCTCCGTCAAATGCGGTGCTCAACGGGCTGAAGGCCGTCTCATCGAAAGCCAGAGGGACTGCAAACGGCTCACACGGCATAGGAGCAGGCGTGGAGGGGCTGTCGGTCGGGGTCTCCTGAGTGACAACGGGGGTCGCTTCCACCTTCGGCGTCCCACCCGTACCGCCGTTACACGCGGTCAGCACCAGACTCATGAGAACCAGAAGAACCATCCAGGGCTTCATTTCAGATATCCTCCTCGCGATAAAGATAGCTGCTGCTCCTCAGTAAAGCCAACACAAGTAGCGATAGAGAAATCCCACCGATAGGGTCTACCACACGCCCGGAAGCAGCCGGAAACGGGTCCGCTGCGCATACACTTCGTAGCCGGGCAGCTCCTCCAGCAAGGTCTTATCCTCGAGTGCCGTGCGCACGACGAAAAGCATCGCACAGGCCGCAGCGGGGATCATCGCCCACGGCGAGCCCAGCAAGAACGGTGTGGCAAGCTGACCCAAGATTGCCCCGACATAGCCGGGGTGACGCACAAAGCGATAGGGTCCGCTGCTCATGACTCGATGCCCTCGCTCTTCCTGAATCCGCACACCCTCCGCAAAGAAGGCATTGGCGGCCATCGCCCACAGGAACAGCGCGTAGCCCAAGAGAACCCCCAACAGCCCGCCAAGATGCCACAGCAAAGGCAGCGGATGGCTCCAGTGAAACCGGAAGTCGAGCCCTGCCACGATCCAGGAAAGGACCATCAGCCCGCCAAGTGCGGACGTGATACTCTTGTCCCAAGGTTTCACACCCTGATCCCACATCCCCTTCTCCCGCTCGGCAAGCACTTCAGGGTTGATCGGCACCAGGATCAGAGGGTGGGCGACCAGGACCACGGCCAGCACGCCGACCAGGACCCAGCCCCAAAGCCAATCCAGGCGGCCTGCAGAAAGGAAGATGAGCAAGCCGTACCCCACGACTCCTAAGGCAGCCTGAGCACACCACTTCAGGATGGCGCGCCGTACTTCGGGTGTGATAGCAGGGTCCTGCATCTCAATTCCTGTACCCAAGACAACCGTCAGTCGTCTTCACGCATATACTTGTCAGGAAGAAGTTCGAGCACCGGCACCTTGACCGGTTCACCCTGGCGCAGGATGATCACCTGGGCGGCAGGGGCATAATCCGAGATCAACTCCCGGCACATCCCGCAGGGGGAGACAATCGTGCCCAGCTCGTTGACGGCCACGATCGTGTCGATGTCCGTGTCGCCGCCGGTGGCTGCGGCCCCGATCGCAACCGCCTCGCCGCAGACGGTAATCCGCCCGATGTAGGCTTCGACGTGGACACCGGTGAAAATCTGCCCGGAGGTCGTCCGCAGCGCGGCGGCAATATGATGGTAGTCCTCCCGGAAGCGCTTTGCAATCAGCTCCCGGGCGATTTCAACCAGATGACGATCTTGTTCCTCAAGCATAAGTCCTCCATCCACTAATAAAAAATAAAGACTCAGGCAAAACTCTTTTTAGCCGTTCAAAACGCAGGGAAAGCGACTAAAAAACAACAGAATGAGAGGAAAAATCAATAAACTCTCTGCGTCCTCGGCGCCCTCCGCGGTTCAATCTTTATTCTTTACCCCTCTCGCCGGAGCAAGTCCTCGTAGGTCTCACGGCGCAGGATTGGACGTGCCGTTCCCGCTTCCAGCCACACCGCCGCCGGGCGGAGCGCCAGGTTGTAATTGCTGCTCATCGCCAGGTTGTACGCCCCGCTGACCGGCACCGCCAGTAAATCTCCCGGCTCCGCGTGCGGCAGGGTCAGGTCACGGATGAGGAGGTCGCCGCTCTCGCAGAACTTGCCCGCGATGGTCACCGTCTCCGTCGGGGGCTGATCCGCGCAGTTGGCCAGCAGCGCCGTGTAGGAAGCCCCGTAGAGCGCGGGGCGGATATTGTCCGCCATGCCG
>JAVEWB010000439.1:0-2544 GCA_034004765.1 Anaerolineae bacterium | reverse complement strand
AGAGGGCGATGTGGATTTTCCCGCCGTCCGGCATGGCGTCGCGGGCATTGAGGGTCAGGTTCATAATGATCTGCTGGATGCGGGTGGGATCGCCGTTGATGATGCAGTTTTCCGCTTCTGCCTCGACAGTGACCTCGATGTTTTCGGGGAGGGTGCGGTTCAGCAGTTTGATGGCCTCTTTGATGAAAGGTTTGAGGTCCATGGGGGCCATGGCGATGGGCGAGCGGCGGCTGAAGTCCAGAATCTGCTGTACCAGTTCGGCGGCTTTCTTCGATTCGCCGAGAATGGTCTCGAAAGCTTTGGTCAGGTCGGGCGGTAGCGCCGCTTTCCGCAGGGGGAGCTGGGCATAGAGCATGATCGTGGTCAGGAAGTTGTTGAAATCGTGGGCGATGCCGCCGGCCATCTGTCCTACGGAGGCCAGGCGCTCCTGTTGTTGGACCCGGCGTTGGACTTCGCGCTCCTCTGTAACGTCCTGAATGACCAATGTCCAGCCTTCTGTCCCGATGGGCTGCGCGGCAACTTCAACGATCTTGCACGGCGCGCTGGGGATGGTCAGCTCATAGTAGCTCTTTTCGCCGGGTGCCATCACGAGGTCCTCGATGGGATGCCCGGCGAGGCTGGTGAGGGGACCGCCACTGACGTTCTGGGAGAGATAGGGCAGGCAGGCGCTGGCGGCGGGGTTGGCGAGCAGGATGCGCTTCTCGGCATCCAGGAGCAGGATCCCCTGGGGTAGGTGATCCATCAGCGTTTTGAGACGCTGGCGTTCGATTTCCAACTCCAAGTGCAGTCGGGCCTGGCGGAAGACGACGGCTACCTGGTCGGCAATCTCATGGATAATGTCCATGTGGTCGGTAGTGAAGGCCCCGGGTGTTTTTGCTCCCAAAATGAGCACCCCGGTCAGGCTCCCGTGGGCGATAAGAGGGGCGATCAAATGGGAGCGAATGCCTAACATTTCCAGGTGATCAGCGACCTGTTGGGGGGTGTCCGCAGCGGCCACGTCATTCTGGACGACCACTTGCCCCGATTTGAGCGTTTCGATATCGGGAAGGCCTTGCAGCGAGAACGTCCGGTGGCTTACCGGCTGCGCCTGGCCCTCTATGTAGGCAGCGAAAACAGTAGCCTTTCTGGTCTCATTGTCCAGTGTCACGATTGATGCCCCCCAGCAGGGGATCAGCGCTTGGATGTGACGTAGTGCTGCATTGGCGATCTCTTGAGGCGAAGCCGCAGCTAAGATCGCGCCATCGATGGCGTGGAGGACCCTGAGCCGCTCGGCGTAATTTTGCAGTGCCCGCTCGTTTTCTTGCAGTGCTGCCTGCGTCTGCTGCCGTTCGGTCAGCTCTTCCTGGAGCTTTTTGTACAATCTGGCGTTCTGCATCGCCACGGCGATCTGATCGGCCAGGGTGCGCATCACCAGCAGATCATTCTCGTGGAAGGCATCCTGTTCCGGGCTTTGGATATCGAGCACCCCGACTATTTCCTTGCTCACGCAGAGGGGCACACATAGTTCTGAGCGCGTCGGCACAGCCTTGTCGTAGAGCGTGATGTAGCGTGGATCGGCAGTCACGTCATTGACCAGGACGATTTCGTTGTGGGTCGCAGCCCAGCCGACCAACCCTTTGTCTATTTGCAACCGGCGTTCGAAGGAGGGAAGTTTCTCGCCTGCCTGATAGCGGGCCCTGATCACCCAATCGCCGTGCTGTGGGTCCAGTTCGACGATGGCAACGTAGGGGTAATCGAAGCTCGTCTGGATGAGCGCTGCGGCTCTCTGCAAGAGGTGATCCAGGTCCAGAACCGCCGCAATTTTGCTGCCCATCTCGTTGAGCATCGCAAGCTGCATGGCCTGCTGGTGGAGCCTTGTATCCGCCTCCCGGCGTTCTGTGATGTCCTTGCTGAACCCCAGGTAGCGATCTTTGGAGAGCGCAACAATCTCCACGAGGATGTAGAGCTTCTTGCCGTCCTTGGTCTTGATGGGGAATTCGCCGCCGACCTTCCCAGTTTCGTTGGCCCGGGCAAAGTGTTGGCGTCCTGCTTCGAGCATATCCGGCCAGAACAGGTCGGTAAGGGACATCGTGAGGAGTTCGGCTTCCGTGTAACCGGCCATGGCGCAGGCTTTGGGGTTGACTTCGAGGTAGTGCCCCGCTGCATCGACGACGAAGATGCCATCCGGCGCATCGTCGATGTAGCTCCGATATTTTCTCTCGCTTTCCTGGAGGGCCAGCTCTATCTCCCGGCGCTCATTGATGTCCCGAATGAGATTGGAGATGGTCAGGATCCCCACGAGCGCAATGATGGCGGTCTCGAAGAGGGCCTCTTGCCAGTTGATCGCGGTATCGACCCCACCGTAGAATACCCGCGGCAGCTCCCAAATTTCGGCAATCCATACGATGAGACAGAGCAGAACGAACATGCTGGCCGTGGGCAGCCACAAGCGCCGCCGCTGGAGCGCCGCCAGCGCGCGCAGCCCTTCGGCACTCTCTGCCGTCATGGAACGGGTCAATTCGGCCAGTTTCTGTTTGAGCGACCATGACCAGAGGCTCAAACCGA
>JAVEWB010000438.1:0-2547 GCA_034004765.1 Anaerolineae bacterium | reverse complement strand
CAGAGGGCGCTGGCTCTCCATCCCAATCGAGCCCGGCGACGTGTTGGTGCTCGGCGAGTGCGGCGGAAATGCACTCTACCACCCGGCGGGCACCAAGATGCCGGAGAAGTATCACCTGCTTCTCTCCTTCGATGACGGCTCGGCTTTCACCGTCACAACGCAGATGTGGGGCGCGATGGAGCTTTACGAGTAGGGCGAGGAGCTAAATCGGGACTACATCAAGGATATGCGGCCCGTTCCTCTTGCGCCCGAGTTTACCTTCGATTACTTCGACGCCCTCATCGATACGCTGTTGGCAGGAGAAAAGCGCAGCGCCAAGGGGCTCCTGACCCAGGATCAGCTCATCCCGGGGCTGGGCAACGCCATCGCGCAGGACATCCTCTTCAAAGCGCGCCTCCACCCCAAGCATCCCATCGCCGATCTGAGCGCAGCCCAGAGGCGAGAGCTATACGACGCGATCCTATCCACGGTGCAGGAAGTGGCCGACAAAGGAGGACGCTACGATGAATATGACCTGTACGGATACCCTGGCGGCTACGTGCGGCTGATGGACAGGGTCGCCGTGGGTCGCCCCTGTCCCGGATGCGGCGGCAAAGTGGAAAAGATCCAATACTTGGGCGGTGCATGCTACTTCTGCCCGAACTGTCAGGAATAAGAGGTCAAGATTTTGCCACGAATTGCACGAATTTTCACTAAGCAGAAAAATTCGTGCCCATTTGTGAAATTCGTGGCTGAGATCCTATCATTCCAGGGAACGATCAGGGAGGAGGTGGCACATGACGAAAATCAACGGTCTGGAAGGTGTAACCCACGCACAGCTCAACGAGGAGTTGCAAATGGGCGGGAAATTCGTGGTATACCTTTACTGCATCTCGGTCATCATCCTGACCTTCAAGCGCAGCTCGAATATCTTTTTCATCCCCGCGGGGAAAAATGCGGCGCTCAAGGGGCTCCCCTATACCTTGCTCACGCTGATCGTGGGCTGGTGGGGCATCCCTTGGGGGCCCATCTACACCGTCCAGTCGCTTATTACCAATCTCGGTGGCGGGAAGGACGTCACGGCGGAAGTCATGGCCTCGCTGTCCCAACAAAGCCCTGCCTGAGAGGAAAGATCATGCACAACAAAAATTTCGAGAACAAGCCCCCTGTATGGCCGTGGTATACAGCTTACTGCGTTGCCCTGGCAGTCGTGTATTTGATCGCGGCAGCATTCGGCCTGTATCTGTTAGTGGCCGCTCCACCGGCAGCAGATTACAGCACTACTGAACTTCGCATTCAAGGCTTCATCTACCTGGTCATAGGAGCACTCCTCTTTATCCCCTTCGCCGCAGCACCCTTTTTACCCCGGAAGTCCTGGGTGTGGATCTACGGGCTGGTACTCATCTGTCTAGGGATGACCAGTGTCTGCTGCTTACCGGCCACGATCCCTCTGCTGATTTTTTGGTTCAAGCCTGAAACCAAGCGGTTCCTTGGCCGACAGGATTAGCTGCGGCTGGACATCAGTCGCGTCAGGAGGTGTCCATGCAACTTAAGTTCAACCACAGGATGGTGTCCCTATAGATCGTCGTCCAGACGACCAGAACAACAGTCTTCTTTCTCCTCCTTGCAGACCCAGTAACGAGTTTAAAAGTATCATTAGCTGGTTAAGGAGGCTCAAGATGGAAACCAGACGGATGCGGTTTGGCGTTGTCCTTCTGTTAGTGGTGCTGTTGGCCCTGTCGGTGAGATTGATAGGAAGAGTGAAGGCCCAGGAATTGGAGCCGCCGGAAGAGGTTCGGTCGCAAGACGAGGTACACCTGATGACGGTAGTGCCCGGTGCCATTGGCATCCAGGGACGGCTCACCAACGCCAGCGGCACGCCCCTCAACGGCAGTTACTCTATCACCTTCAGATTGTATGACGTTGAGTCGGACGGCACATCACTATGTGCAGATACCAATACAGTGAACGTAGAAAACGGGTTATTCAACTCCTATATCGATTACTGCTACGATGACCTGTGGGGCCAGAAAGTCTGGCTTGGCGTCAAAGTTGGCACCGACGCCGAGATGGAGCCCCGACAGGTCATCTACCCCGTCCCCTACGCGCTGACCTTGAAGCCCGGTGCTGTGATCAGCGGCACCGCCGATCCCGTTCTTACCGCGCTTGCGAGTGGATCAGGGGACGACGATGCTTTCCTTGCCGTTGCTGATGGAACAGGGGAAGCCGTGCAGGCGGAAGCGACCGGTGGCGTTGGTGTGGCCGCTTTCAGCGATAGTTTCCTGGCCATCCAGGCCTATTCATATAACACCGCGACCTACCCGGCCCTCTTCGGATGCGCAGCCAGCAGCAACGGGACCTGTGATCCCCAACGGGACGACAATCCCGCCGGCGTGATGGGCTACAGCAGCAACGAGGGCGGTGATGGCGTGCATGGTGAGACCAATGCCATCGCGGGGAGAGGCGTATACGGGACGAACAGTGCCGGGGGTATTGCCGTCGCGGGTTACTCCAACTCTGTCACTACGGTTGGCCATTTGTACCCCACCCTTTATCTGGTGCAGGGGA
>JAVEWB010000437.1:0-2550 GCA_034004765.1 Anaerolineae bacterium | reverse complement strand
ATGGGGATGACGCTGGAGGACGTGCGCGTGCTGTGGGCCCGGCGCCATACCAATAAACTGCGCATCGGCCACTTGCGGGGCAACCGCTTTACCCTGCGCATCCGTAATATTTGTCCGGAAGCAGAGGCGCGTGCGGCCGCGATCTTAGAGGTGCTCGCGCGGCGCGGGGTGCCCAACGGCTATGGGGCCCAGCGTTTCGGTAACCGCGGCAACAACCATGAGATCGGTTATGCTCTGGTGCGTGGCGATAAGCCCGCGCTGCAGGCGCTGGGCATTCGCTCGTTGCCCTTCCGCCGCTACCGCTTTTACCTGAGCGCCTTGCAATCGGCGCTCTTTAATCAGTATCTGACGCGGCGCATGGAACAGGGCACGCTGGATCAGGTGCTGCTGGGGGATATCGCCAAGAAGCACGAGACCGGCGGCATCTTCACCGTCGAGGATGTGGCGGCGGAGAACCCCCGGGCGGCGAATTGGGAGATCAGTGCTGCCGGGCCGATCTATGGGTACAAGATGCTGCCGACGCACGCGGATGCCGCCGCCTTGGAGGCTGCCGTGCTGGCCGAGGCCGGCCTGACGTTGGAGAGCTTCCGCGCGACAAAATCCAAAGGCTCACGCCGCCATCTGCGCTATCGCCCCGAAGGATTGACCTGGCAGGTGGAAGGTGATGCGCTTGAGCTCTCCTTCTTTGCCCCCAAAGGCTCCTTCGCCACCATGCTCCTCCGCGAGCTATTGAAGACTGAGGTGGCCTCTGAGGAAAGCGGCGACGAGGACGAAGAATAGCCTGGGACCGCGGGCATCTTGCCCGCTTCTTTCTGCCGAGCTGGCGCTCGGCGTTCCCAGGATGCGGGCTGGAAGCCCGCGGTCCCAAACATTCATCATTCGTGTATTCGTGTTAAATTCGTGGTCGGCCGTCCGAAATCGCCAGCCCCCACTCCGCCTGCTTGCTCCGCGAGTTGTTGAAGACCGAGGTGGCCTCCGAGGAAAGCGGCGACGAGGACGAAGAGTAGCCTGGGACCGCGGGCATCTTGCCCGCCTTGTAGCCGCGGTATCTTACCGCGTACGGAGCCTGCGCGCTTTGATGCGCTTTAAGAAATTAAGTCGGTAATAGGCTGCACCCGTCCGCCCGGGGCTAAAGACCCCGGGCTACAATAATCGCGCCCACTAAAGTGGGCTTTGGGACGCTAAATGGGTCAAAAAGCCCCGTTTACGGGGCGCGATGCCTATAGCCCCGCGATTTATCGCCGGGCGGCGCAGGGCTAAGATTACCAGATTATTTTCTTAATCTTCATCAGCCCTGGGCTGACGAGCGCGGCCCATTACCAGCTTAATTATTTAAGGTCGGCCGTCCGAAATCGCGAGTCCCCATTCCCCCTGTTTGCTCTCGACGTAGGCACGCCGCCGCTGTGCAAAGCCCGCATCGATCTGCGAGAGCGGTCTGACCTGTCCCTCTATCAGCACCGGCGGATTGATCGCACGCACTTTCGGGAGCACGACCATATCCGGTGACTGCTCCACGCGGGTGAAGGTCACTTCCGGGCGCAGCAGCGCAAGCCAGCGCTGCACTTCAGGATGCCCGGCAGCGCGCAGGCGCTCCAGGATGGCCTGATCTGTGCTCCAAAGCTCATGCTCTGCCAGCAGTTCCCCCTCCAGCGCCGCCCGGAGCGCACGGGCCATGACGGCGTACCACCCGACCTCCTGAACGGCACACCAGATCCCTTTGTCCTCGGCGATGAACGCATCCCCCAGGCGGCGGGCGACGTCGATGTCGGTCACGACGATCACGCCATCCCACGCCTGCAAATGGGTCAGGACGTCATCGGCAGCGGCGCGGCTCAGGTAGCCTAAGCTCAGCCCATCGCGGAGGAAATAGTCCAGCCGGTCGGCGCACAGGGCGGGGAGAGGGCGCTCGAGCAGCAAGAAGTTTTCCGCTTCGGAGAGCCACCGCCAGTCCACCCCGTAGCGGCTCACGATTGCCGGCAGGTCGGTGGTCTGGATGAACGCTTCGCGGTGGCTTTCGTGGTACGTATGCTCTTGGTTGGGAAAGACGAAATCGATCACGTGCGAAAAGGCCGTGTGTGGCACATCGTGGATCAAGCCGGCGGCCTGCTCCGGCACGCCGGCCCCCAGCCGCTGCAGGAGCGCCATCACGCCGACAGAGTGCTCCAGCCGTGTGATGGTGCGTTCTGTTTTGATGAAGGCCGTGATCCCGCCCTGATAGATGCTGGCGAGCCGCTGCACGGCCTGGGAGTGGTAGAGATCGATCACGAGAGGATCGCTGAGGAGGACCTCCCCGTAAACGAGATCGTGGAGCTGTACCGATTTCATCTTCTTTGTCCTTCGTCACAAAGATTGCCGACCGTGGGTTTCTTACCCGCGATCGGCTGTCTTCCAAAATCTGCGTAATCTGTGCAATCTGCGGTCCCGGTCACGCACCGGCTAACTGCACGTACTCTTCCTTGATCAGCGCCTCATTCGGGATCTGTAAGACTGACAGCAGCTCCCCGATCAGCGCTGCTTTTCGCTCTGCGTCCTGGCGTGACCAGGTGCGGC
>JAVEWB010000436.1:0-2553 GCA_034004765.1 Anaerolineae bacterium | reverse complement strand
GCTGGGTTCGGTGCCGATCGATCCCAGCAGCACATACCGAAGGTAGTCCTTGGGCAGCAAAAGCTGTGCCACGGCCCGCGCCGTCTCCGGCTCCTCCTCGCACAGCCAGAGCCAGCTCGGCAGCATAAAGCCCGCCGCAACAGGGTTCCCTGTCCACAGCCCTAGCTGCGCCGCCCCCGGATCACGGTGCAGACGCGCTACCTGTGCACGACTACGCTGATCGGCCCAGATGATCGCCGGGCGCAGCACCTGCCCTCGCGCATCCAGACAGACCATGCCGTGCATCTGTCCCGCCAGGCCAATCCCGGCGATGGCCGATCCCGGGACTCGCGCGGCAGCCAGTACATCACGCATGGCCTGCACGGCAGCCTGCACCCAGGTCTGCGGGTGCTGCTCGGCCCAATCCGGGTGCGGCGTCTCCACGGCGTATTCGACCGCCGTACAGGCCACAACCCGCCCTTCTGGGTCGATCATCACGACCTTGGTGCTGGATGTCCCAAGATCGATACCCATCAACAAATCGCCGGTCACAGGCTCCTTCCAGGGCAGAGATAGACGACGCATAGCATACAACATCTCGCCCGCAAAACAACTGACAGAGGGTAACCTGAAAAAAGCGAGCACGAAGTCAGGGATCGCCTCACTCCGTGCTCGCTTCTCAAATGGCAATGCCACCCAAGCTGCCCGGTCGGGTCTGAGCCTACCCCTTCACCGAGCCAGCCATCATTCCTCGCACGAAGTAGCGCTGGAGTGAGAAAAAGACGATGAGCGGCAGGATCATCGAGACAAAAGCCCCGGCAGTCAACAGGTGCCAGTCCGTCCCGAAAGTGCCCAACATGCCCAGCAGCCGCTGCGTGAGCACCTCCACTTCCGGAGTTGCCCCCAAGAAGACCAACGCGATCAACAGGTCATTCCACACCCATAGGAATTGGAAGATGGCGAACGAGGCCAGCGCAGGGACCGAGAGCGGTAGGATCAGTTGGGTGAAGATCGTGAAGTGCGACGCCCCATCGATGAAGGCCGACTCGAGAATGTCCCGTGGTAGTGTGCTGATGTAGTTGTATAAGAGGTAAACCGCCAGAGACAGTCCGAAGCCCGTATGCGCCAGCCAGATCCCCAGGTAGGTCCCACTCAAGTCAATCGCAATATAGTCCTTCAGGATCGGAATCAATGCGATCTGCAGCGGCACCACGAGGAGCGCGACCACGACGATGAAGAAGAACTTCCGTCCCGGGAAATCGATCCAGGCAAAGCCGTAGGCTGCAAAAGCAGCGATCAAGATAGGAATAATGGTCGCAGGAATAGTTACGGTCAGGCTGTTCAAAACAGCGGTACGCAGGTTAAGTGTCTCCTCTCCACCAAACCGGGATACACCTTCGGCATCCTCTCCGGCAATACCCAAAACCACCCGATAGTTATTCAGCGTCAGATTAGCCTCGGATGGGTTCTTGAAAACGGTCCACCACCCTGTAGATGTTACCTGATCACCGGGTCGGAAAGAGCTGACAAGCAGGCCAACCGTGGGCAGAATCCAAACCAGCGCAACGAGGGTCAACACCCCATAGATAATGAGTTTCTCGATCAGATGCTGTCGTTTCGTACTCATCAGAACGCCTCCGTCTGCCGGGAAAACTGGCGCAGGTTGTAATACATTACCGGGATCACCGCGATGAGCAGGACCACTGCAATCGCCGAACCGCGACCATAGTTAAATGCGCGGAACATCTGGGTGTACTGCTCATTGGCAATCACCTGCGTGCCAAAGTTGCCGCCGGTCATCGACTGGACCACGTCGAAGATCTTGAGCGTGAAGAGAATGACGGTCGTCGATACAGTGACCAGGGTTCCTCGAATGTACGGGACAACGATCTTGAAGAAGACCTGCAGTTCGTTGGCCCCGTCGATGCGCCCCGCCTCCAGAAGCTCGGCGGGGACACCTTTGAGCGCCGCCGAGATGATCACCATCGCATACCCCGTCTGGAGCCAGACTACGATGGCAATCAAGAACAGCGTGTTCCAGGGCTGTACCAGCAGCCAGGCCTGCGGCTTGCCGCCCAGCCCCGTAACGATAGCATTGAGCAAGCCGATCTGCTCCGCTCCCGGCGGTCTGAACTCGTAGACGAACTTCCAGATGACCGACGCGCCGACCATAGAGATGGCCATAGGCATGAAGATCAACGCCTTGACCACAGTCTCAAAAACAGGGTCCGCCCGATCAGCCAGGGTTGCGATGAGCAAGCCAAACCCCACGCTGAGCCCGGTACCCACAATCAGCCACAGCAAGTTATTACGAAAAGACTCCAACATTGCCTTGCTGGTGAAGGCATAGATGTAGTTCTCCAGGCCGACGAAGACCTCGCCTTTAGCATCGAACAGGCTGGCATAAAAGGTACGCAGCACGGGGATGAGTAAATACCAGGCAAGAATCGCTATCGCCGGGCCGACAAAGATGAAGGGGAGCAGGCGTTTCTTCCAATCGTCTGGGAACTGTTCGACGACCATGTTTGCGACAAAGAACAACGCCAGCGCACCGCCCACCCCCCAGATAATCGA